>JAZRHO010000076.1:0-10772 GCA_045644805.1 Eubacteriales bacterium
GATCTTACCGAAGCAGAAGTTGCAAGCCTTCGTGATGAAATCGAAGCTAACTACAGAGTAGAGGGTGACCTTCGCCGTGAAGTAGCTCTTAACATCAAGAGACTTGTAGAAGTAAATTGCTATCGCGGTACCAGACACAGAAAGGGTCTCCCTGTAAGAGGTCAGCGTACCAAGACTAATGCAAGAACAAGAAAAGGTCCCGCAAAGACCATCGCAAATAAGAAGAAGTAAGGAGTAAACCGAGATGGCAGTAGCTAAGAAGGTTGTAAAGAAGCGCCGCGAGCGCAAGAACGTTGAAAAAGGCGTAGCACATATTCGTTCTACATTCAACAACACAATCGTTTCTATTACAGATATGCAGGGCAACGTAATCGCTTGGGGTACTTCCGGTGAAATGGGATTCAAGGGTTCTAAGAAGTCCACTCCCTACGCAGCTCAGACTGCAGCAGAGCATGCAGGAAAGATTGCTGTTGATCAGGGCATGAAGACTGTTGAGGTTCTCGTAAGAGGTCCCGGAGCAGGCAGAGAGTCTGCAATCCGAGCTCTTGCAACCGCAGGACTTGAGATTACTATGATTAAGGACGTAACACCGATTCCTCACAACGGTTGTCGTCCTCCTAAGCGCAGACGCGTTTAATTTTAATGGAGCTATTAAAAAATGGCAAGATATACAGGCGCTAACTGTAAGCTTTGCCGTCGTGAAGGCTGCAAGCTCTATCTCAAGGGCGAGCGTTGCACAAACGGCAAATGCGCATTTGACCATAGAAGTACAGCACCCGGTCAGCATGGTGCTGCTCGTAAGAAGGTCGGAGAATACGGCAAACAGCTTCGTGAGAAGCAGAAGGCAAGACGTTACTACGGTGTTCTTGAAGGTCAGTTCAAGCACTATTATGAGATGGCTGAAAAGATGGAAGGTATTACAGGTGCAAACCTCCTTGTCCTTCTTGAAAGACGCCTTGATAACGTAGTTTACAGAATGGGTATGGCAGCATCCAGAAAGGAAGCTCGTCAGCTTGTTCTTCACAGTCACTTCACACTTAACGGAAAGAAGGTATCCATTCCCTCTATTCTTGTTAAAGCAGGTGACGTAATCGCCGTTAAGGAAACAAGCAAGGAAAGCGTTAAGATTAAGGCTCTCGCTGAGGCTTGCGCAACAGCTACCACTCCTAAGTGGATAGAGAAGGATGCAGCAAACCTTACAGCAAAGGTTGTAGCTCTTCCCGCAAGAGATGATGTTGACTTTGAATTCAACGAGCAGCTTATTGTCGAGCTCTATTCCAAGTAATCCCCTCCGATACCTCCTACGAGACAAAGCTATATATTATTCTGCTTATCTCGTGGGAAGAGTATCTGTTTATATGACCTCTCCTTTTGAAGGGGAAGCAATTTAAAAGAAAAACAGGAGGATATTAATTATGATGAACGCAATGGAGAAGTTCAATATTACAGTAACGAATACAAGAGAAGATGAAAGCGAAGCTATCTTCGTTGCCGAGCCCCTTGTAAGAGGCTACGGAATCACTCTTGGTAATGCTCTTAGAAGAATTCTTATCTCTACACTTCCCGGATATGCGGCAACAAGCATTAAGATCGACGGTGTACTCCATGAGATCTCTGCATGCAACGGCGTAAAGGAAGACGTGCCTGAGATAGTTCTCAATGTTAAGGGTATCGTTGCAAAACTCGAATGTGAGGGTCCGAAGACCGCAGTTATCGACGTGACCGGTCCTTGTGAAGTAACTGCAGGTGATATTACACCCGATGCAGACCTTACGATCCTCAACCCCAATCATCACATCTGCACCGTTAGCGAGAACGCTCGCTTCTATATGGAGATCACGTTTGACGAAGGTCGTGCTTACCGCTCTTCCGAAGTCAATAAGCAGATTTACCTTACAAGCGTAGGCGCAAACGTAGGGGCACCTATTGGACTTATTTTTGTAGACTCTATCTTCGCACCCGTATACAAGGTTGAATTCAACGTTGAAAATACTCGTGTAGGTAGTGCTACCGATCTTGATAAGCTTACAATGAAGGTCCTTACAAATGGAACAATTACCGCAAGGGAAGCTGTTTCTCTCGCTGCCAAGGTTCTCAATGAGCACCTCAAGCTCTTCATCGACATGTCTGATAAGGCACAGAGAGAAGAGTTCCTCGTGGAAAGACCCGAGGTAAAGAAGGAAAAGGTTCTCGAGATGACCATTGAGGAGCTTGATTTGTCTGTTCGTAGCTTCAACTGCTTGAAGCGCGCAGGCATTGATACGGTAGAAGACTTGATTAACAGAAGCGAAGACGATATGATTAAGGTAAGAAACCTTGGTCGCAAGTCTCTCGAAGAAGTTATCCAGAAACTCGCATCTTTGGGCCTTAGCCTGAAGAAGGACGAAGAATAAGAATTAGGAGGACACATACATGAGAAAGCTTGGCAGAACAACTGCACAGCGTAAAGCTATGCTCAGAGGCATGGTTACTCTTCTTCTTGAAAACGGCAAGATCGAAACAACATATACAAGAGCACAGGAAGTAGCAGCAAAGGCTGAAGAAATGATTACCCTCGGTAAGAAGGGCGACCTCGCTGCATACCGTGCGGCACTTGCTTATATAACCAAGGAAGATGTAGCAAACAAGGTATTCAAGGTTATCGCACCTGCTTATGCAAACGTTAACGGTGGATACACACAGGTTCTTAAGATGGGCCCCCGCCGCGGCGACGGTGCTGAAAAGGCAATCGTTAAGCTCGTAGCAGTTAAGGCTGTTGAAGAGACCGCTGAGGAAAATAAGTAATTTTCTAAAATATAAGAACGAGGCACTCGGTTTGTTCGGGTGTCTCGTTTTGCTTTTCCAGTGCTTTTATAAGAAATATCGGGAAATGGAGAATTTTCCATAAGATTTTAATATTTTACATAGCAATCTATATCTTTTATATGGTATAATTAGATATAATGTAACGGAGGTTATTTAACATGTCCTGCGAGTTTCCTATGAAAATTGTCTCATCACTTGAAGCGTGCTTTCTTGACGAAAGTATAAATGATAAAAAAACGCGCTCATCATTTTTAATGTACCGTAATGAAAAGCTGTCGTTTCAGGTAATATTTTCTTGCGATAAAAACGATAGCACCGTTCCGCCGTTTTTAAGGCTGGGTGTGTCGGGTGAGCTTGCTCCCTATGTAACGGTAAGAGAGGTCGTATGTGTACCGAATCATTATCCGGTCTGCCCGCATAGAGTTGATGATAATTATATGCGTACCACTCCCGGGTTGTATCCCAATCTTTTGCGCCCGCTTCACTATAAGGGATATGGCAGCGCGAAGGATGGATGCATACGTACTGATCGGGGTCACCTCCGTGCGTTTTGGATAGATGTTCTTCTCCCGGAAAATGTAAATGTTTCTTATGATGAAACACCGCTTGAATTTACTTTATTTCATGTAAGAGAACAAGGCGAGAAAGAAGTCGCCAATTCTTGCGCCTATATTCGAGTATCACCTCTAAAATTGCCACCTCAGAAGCTTATACATACAGAGTGGTTTTATTGCGATTGTATAGCCGAAGCCTATCACACAAAAGCATTCTCCTCATTGCATTGGGAGATGATTGAAAAATACATGAAGGTGGCAAAGGATAACGGTATCAATATGATATTGATGCCAATATTCACCCAAGAGCTTGATACTTATGTCGGCGGAGAAAGAATGACAACTCAGCTTTTGAAAATAACCGTAGAAGATGATGGCTCTTATGCCTTTAACTTCGATTTAGTTGATAAATGGATAGATTTATGCGAGCGCGTAGGCATAAAATATTACGAAATACCGCATTTCTTCACTCAGTGGGGCGCGGATCATGCACCTAAAATCGTCGCTAAGGTTAAGGGAAGAGTAAAACGTATATTTGGCTGGGAAACAGATTCCATGTGTGCGGAATATGCTGAATTTTTGTCTGCCCTTATTCCGTCACTGGTAGAGCATTTCAAAAAGCGCGGCATTGATAAACGATGCTATTATCATATTTCCGATGAGCCCAGTGTTAATAAGATCGACAAATATTTGAAGTGCAAGGAGAGGATTGCACCGTATCTTGAAGGATATAATATTATTGATGCACTCTCAAGCTTTGACTTTTATGAAAAGGGCATTTTGCAAAAGCCTATCCCTTCTATTTCTCATAGCCAAGCTTTTCTTGATCATAATATTCCGGGACTTTGGGTATATTATTGCGGTGCGAACGGAAAGGTTGAAACAACGGATAGATATCTCTCTATGCCAATGGCTCGTACACGCATCCTCGGCGTTCAGCTTTATAGCCATAAAATTGAAGGATTTCTCCATTGGGGATATAACTTCTACCATAACTGCCGATCATATGATTATGTAGACATTCTTTCTTGTAACGACGGTGAATATTTTGCTCCGTCTGGGGATATGTGTGTCGTATATCCCGGAACGGATAAAGAGGTTTGGGAAACAATGCGCTTGAATGCAATAAGAGAAGCGATGGATGATATACGTGCGCTTGAGCTTTGCGAAGAGGTATTGGGAAGAGAACAAACAGAACATATTATAAATCATTCGCTCGACACTCCGTTGACCTTCTTCAAATATCCTAAAGAAAGCGATTATCTTCTTTCACTTCATGATAGAGTTCTTCTTGCGATAGAGGAAAAGGCAAACAAAGTACATGATTAAAACAAAAAGACTGAGTCAATGCTCAGTCTTTTTAAATTATACAAAAATCTAACTTTTGCGAAAAATCGCGGGAAATGTAAATTATTGTTATGGTTTTTCAGAGTAAGATCATGCATAAATACAATCAGTATTATAAAAACGAGTTGGTAAAATTAATACCAACCCGTTTAGTTGCTTTTTATTTTGTTTTTTCTTCGGATGTGACCGCAGGGGCTTCCGAAAGTCCTACAACGTCTTCAACCGGGATCGTAAACGCTATTCCCTGACCGGGAGTGTCTAAACCTACTCTGCGATAAAGAGCGTGTAAAATATCATTTTTCAGCTTGCTTTCAACGAGTATCATAACTATCTCTTTTTCGGGCTCAATAGCTATGCCCCAAATTTTTTCAGCCTCGGCATTAGCTGTACCTCTGGCTTTTATTACAGTTCCGCCTCTTGCTCCGAATTCTTTTGCTGCAGACATTACCTCATCGGAAAAGTTTGCGTTAACGATACAGAATATAACCTCATGTTTGTATGTACTCATAGCACACCTCCGTTCTTTGTATTGGAAAGGAATTGATATATTGCAACTCCTATTGTACTGCTCATAGGAACTGTATAAGCAATTCCTTTTCCGCCTTTGACGGTTTTAAATTTTTCTTCAAGCAGTGAGAGTGCTTCTTTAGCTTTATCTCGGCGTATTACGCTTATAATGACGGATTTACCCATGTCAGTAAGACCGAGAAGCTCACGAATATTATGTTCCGCAGTTCCCGTAGCGGAAAGGATAGTTTGTAAGTTAACCTCGAAGTTTTGAATAAGATCAACGTAGAATTCAGTTTTTTCACGATTAACAACAGTGAAGAGAAGCTGCATTCTGTTTGGCGCTGTCATTGAGTTTTTTGGGTTTTTAGAATCCTTAGATTTAACAGCTCGTAATCTTGCCATAATCCTGCCTCCTCTTACATAAAATCGATGATTTGCTCATCGTCAGCGTTGAGAATTCTGTTCATTGCAACCTTTTCGCGTATCTTCTTTGCCATAATAGCTCTGAAACCGAGAAGCTGTATCGTAATCAGCGGAGCCATAGCAACCATAGCCACGATACCGAAAGCATCAGTCATAACGCTGGATGCACCGCTCTTGACCATAACGCAAGCGCCTACAGCTAAAGGAAGAATAAAGCTTGAAGTCAGAGGACCGCTTGCAACTCCGCCCGAGTCAAATGCGATGGCGGTGTAAAGGCCAGGAACGAAGAATGAAAGCCCAAGGGAAATGAGATATCCGGGAATCAGATAGTAAAGAATAGAGAATCCGCAAACAATTCTGATTGCCGAAAGTCCGATAGAAGTACCAACACCTATTGAAAGAGCTATCATCATAGAGTGTCTGCTTACTGTTCCCTCCGTAATCTCTTCAACTTGTTTGTTAAGCACGTGTACGGCAGGCTCTGCAAGAACTACTACCATACCGATAATGAAACTGAAAATAATATACATAATGGGTGTTTTGCCAAGCTCCATACCGAGCTTGTAGCCTATAGGCATGAACCCGATTGCAACTGCGGAAAGGAAGATAACCAATCCCAAGAAGGTGTAGATAAGTCCTACTGAGATTTGTATAAGTCTGTTTTTGGGGAGCTTCAAGCAAATTACCTGAAGAACCGCAAATAACAGGACTATAAGACCGAGTGCTATCAAAACCTCTTTTGAGGTATCAAGAAGCGTATGTATTATATTTTGGAATGAATTATTGAGATCATATTCGGGAATGAACTCGATTCCGCCTGTTGTAAAGCATCCAAGGATAAGAACTGCAAGCATAGGTCCGACAGAGCAAAGGGCTATAAGACCGAATGAGTTTTCGCCTGAGTTTTTTCCTCCGATAGTAGAAGCTATACCTACACCGAGCGCCATTATAAACGGAACTGTGATAGGTCCGGTGGTAACACCGCCCGAATCAAAAGCAAGAGGGATAAGAGCTTCATTACCGCGTATCGCAATAAGTGCGGTAAACGCAAAGAGCATCATGTAGAAGAACATGAGCATTGAGGAAAGCGGTTTTTTGAAGATTATTTTAACAATTGAGAAAACGAGGAAAAGTCCTACACCGATTCCTATTGTAAATATAAGAGCCGTACTGTTTATTATTTCCGAAACCTGACCGGCAAGAACAGAAAGGTCCGGCTCTGCAACGGTAATAAGAATACCCATTGCAAAGCATACCGAAAGAAGGATAGCCGGTTTGCGAAGTTTTGTAAGACCTGCACCGATATGATCTCCCATCGGTGTCATAGAAAGATCGGCACCGAGATTAAAGAGTCCGATTCCGAGAATAAGGAAAAACGCGCTTACAAGAAACGTAATTATCTCGTTTGTCGTAAACGATATAAGCGGTGTCAAATTTAAAACAAAGACAATTGCCACAACCGGCACAACCGAAACAGTGGATTCTTTGATTTTTTTTAGCAAACCTGAAAGCAAATCAAAAACCTCCCGAGTAAAATATTATCATATTATATTATGCCATAAATATTGCATAAAGTCAAATGAATTCGGCTAAAAATATGAAAATTTACAAAAGGGCTCTGGCAATTATGCCAAAACCCTTGAATGTATAGTATTTAGACCATAAGAGCAGAGATAAGCTCGGAAAACTCCTCCGGATTTTCTATTGACATACCTCCGATAAGGCATGCCTCAGAATAGAGGATTTTTGCGTATTTGGCGAGCATGTCCTTATCGTTTGCAAACAGCGAGAAGATCTTTTCTGAAATCGGGTGAGAATGATTTATCTCAAGAACGACCTTGGCTTCAGGCGCGCCTTCCGCACCGGGCATTTTCTTAAGCACTTTTTCCATTTCAACAGAGAGTTCGCCCTCACTGCTTAAAGCAACGGGGTGCTTGGTGAGGTTAGCAGAGAACTTTACCGAGCTTACTTTTCCAATGCTCTCTTTCATGAAATCGAGCATTTCCTTAGCTCCGTTGTTAGCCTCTTCAATTTTTTTCTTTTCCTCTTCAGAAGCAAGGTCTAATGCTTCGGCAGTAACGCTCTTGAATTCTTTATCATCATATTTGCCGAGCATCTTTAGAGCAAACTCATCAACGTCATCGGTGAGATAAAGAATCTCATATCCGCGGGATTTAACCGCTTCTACCTGCGGAAGCATAGCTATCTTGTTTGCGTTTTCACCGCATGCATAATATATGGATTTTTGGTCTTCTTTCATAGAAGAAACGTATTCCTTAAGCGATACGTATTTTCCCTCAGATGACTTCAACATTATCAGATCAACAAGAACGTCCTTGTGCATACCGTAGTCCAAGTAAAGGCCGTATTTGAGTTGAATGCCAAAAGCGTCGAAGAATTTTTCATAAGCTTCGCGGTCGCTTTCCATCATCTTCTCAAGCTCGCCTTTTATCTTCTTTTCGATTGCTTTTGCCATTATCTTAAGCTGGCGGTCATGCTGAAGCATTTCGCGGGAAATGTTGAGAGATAAGTCTGACGAGTCAACAAGACCCTTGACAAATCCGAAGTAGTCCGGTAAAAGGTCGGAACACTTTTCCATAATCATAACGCCGCTTGAATAAAGCTCAAGTCCCTTTTCGTAGTCCTTAGTGTAATAGTTAAACGGTGCATGAGAGGGAATGAACATGAGCGCCGTATAAGTCGCAGTTCCCTCGGACTTTTGCGTTATGACTTTAAGAGGCTTTTCGTAGTCATAATACTTTTCCATATAGAAACGGGAATACTCATCATCGCTAACCTCCGACGCAACCCTTTTCCACAAAGGAATCATGCTGTTGAGCGTCTCGCATTCGGTAACGGTCTCATATTCGTCAGTTGAGCCTTCCTTGAGTCTTTCGTTCTGAACGTTCATTTTTATTGGATGTCTTATATAATCGGAATACTTTTTGATAAGTCCCCTTATGCGGTATTCTTCAAGGAATTCTGAGTACTTTTCGTCTTCGGTATCGTGCTTAATGTAAAGTATTATTTCCGTTCCAAAGCTTTCCTTGTCGCATTCTCCTATGGTGTATCCCGATGCGCCCTCAGATTCCCAAACGTGCGCTATATTATCACCGTAAGGCTTTGATTTAACGCATATTTTATCTGCAACCATAAAAGCGGAGTAAAATCCAACTCCGAACTGACCGATAATATCAACGTCTTCCTTCTTATCGTTTTCACGTTTGAAGTCAAAAGAACCGCTTTTTGCGATAGTTCCGAGATTGTTTTCAAGCTCACTCTCGCTCATGCCGCAGCCGTTATCCGAAATCGTAAGAGTTCTTTTGTCCTTGTCCGCAGCTATCCAAATAGCATAATCTCCCTTTGAAAGAGAAATAGATGTGTCGGTAAGCGAACGGAAATAAAGCTTATCAATAGCATCGCTTGCGTTTGATATAAGCTCTCTTAAGAAAATTTCTTTATGTGTATATATAGAGTTTATCATCATGTCAAGAAGCTTTTGCGATTCGGTTTTAAATTGTTTTTTTCTCATTGTATAATGTACCTCTTTTCATCATTAGCACTCGGTTTGATTGAGTGCTAAAAGTATTATATCACTGCGGCTTCTGATTGTCAATAGCCATTTGTGAATATTTATTTAAAAGTTTTCTAGAATTATAGATAAAAATTTATGTTTTTATGTAAGTGGATTGCATTTTGTTTGTTTTTGTGTTATAATCATTCTCGGATTTTGACATATTATAAGAGGTCTTTTATGAAAGAAAATATGCTAGCATTTTGTAAAAAGAACGCTGTAATGCTTATAGCATTTTTTGCCGCGCTTATTACTGTTTTTATAATTCCTCCGGATACAGAATACCTGGATTATTTTGATTTAAAAACATTGGCATGTCTTTTCTGCGTTTTGGCGGTTGTTTGCGCTCTTAAAAACATAAGATTTTTCTATTTTCTTGCTCATAAAATAGTTGGACTTTTCAAAAACGCGAAAACTTGTATTTTAGCATTAGTTTACGTAACGTTCATCGGATCAATGCTTATTGCCAACGATATGGCACTGCTCACGTTTTTGCCTCTTGGCTTCCTTGTTTTGTCAACTACGGGCAAGGAAAAGTATATGGCATTTACATTTATTATGCAAAATATTGCAGCGAATCTCGGGGGTATGCTCACTCCTTTTGGAAATCCGCAAAATTTGTACTTGTATTCGAAGTTTGAAATACCGACGGGTGAATTTATGGATATAATGGCACCTCCTTTTATTCTTTCGGTAATTCTAATGACTGTATTCTGTATTTTATTTGTAAAATCCGAGCCTCTTGAAATACGCGATGTTTATATAGAAATGCCTAAAGCAAAGCTTGCGGTTTACTTGGTGCTGTTTGCCTTGTCCATAATTATCGTATTCAGCGTAATACCATATTTTATAGGTTTAGCGGTTATTCTCGCCGCCTTGTTGTTTATGGATAGGCGCGCCTTGAAGATGGTGGATTATCCGTTGCTTTTAACATTCGTTTTCTTCTTTATATTTGCGGGCAATATGGCAAGGATAGAAGCGGTACGCAATCTGTTTTCTTTGTTGCTTGACAAAAGCACTCTTTTGTTCAGTGTGCTTTCTTGTCAGTTCATAAGTAACGTTCCGTCAGCGATACTCTTGTCTGAGTTTACCGATAATTACAGGGATTTGCTTGTCGGTGTAAATATAGGAGGTGTGGGCAGCTTAATATCATCGCTGGCGAGTCTTATAACCTTAAGAGAATACGTGAAGCATAATCCGGGGAAAACAAAATATTATATTGGAATGTTCTCATTGATTAATTTTTCAATCCTCATAATACTTACCGTATTTATGCTTTTGTGGAATTCCTTCCTTTTATTATAATATATTGTTATACGACACAACAGTTTGCATTAAAATGGGGCGTGAACTGTTGTGTCATTTTGCACAAAAAAAGACTTTTAATTTAGTGAAACGCTGACAAAAAGACAAAATCGAAAAAAACCGAAAAAAGTTTTAAAAAAAGGGTTGACAATTTAGGAATGATGTGATAGAATATACAAGCTGTCAACTTGAGGGCAGCGAGAATTTGATCTTTGAAAATTGAACAACAATGAAATTTCTTTTAAAAAGAGCAC
>JAZRHO010000077.1:0-9848 GCA_045644805.1 Eubacteriales bacterium
GACGGCATTATGGGTCTTGTGGGATCTACCACGGAGCAGGCGAACACTGAAAAGCTGGAGATCAACTATATGCCCTATGCCATGTCTGTGATTGTGTCCCGTGCGATTCCGGAGATCGATGGCTTCAAGCCTTCTCACAGAAAGCTTCTTTACACGATGTATAAAATGGGCCTTATGACAGGACCGCGTACCAAGAGCGCTAATATAGTAGGACAAACTATGCGTTTAAATCCTCATGGTGATGCTTCCATATATGAAACAATGGTACGTCTTACAAGAGGAAACGGCGCACTTTTGCACCCCTTTGTTGACTCTAAGGGTTCATTTGGTAAGCAATATTCACGTGATATGGCATATGCTGCTTCCAGGTACACCGAAGCTAAGCTCGATGGCTTCTGTGCTGAACTTTTTGACGGTATCGATAAGGATGCGGTCGATTTTGTTCCTAACTATGACAATACATCAGAAGAGCCTACTCTTTTGCCAACTACGTTTCCTAATATTTTAGTTTCTCCAAATCTTGGAATTGCAGTTGGTATGGCATGCTCAATATGTTCATTCAATCTTGCAGAGATTTGCGACGGAACAATAGCTCTTTTAAAAAATCCAAAGACTACAATAGAACGCATTATGGAGATTATTAAAGCGCCAGATTTTTCCGGTGGTGCTACAATTCTTTATGATTATGAGCAAATGAAGAAGATATATCTTACCGGATCCGGCAGCTTTAAAATGCAAGCAAAATATTCTTATAATGATAAAGCGAACAGCATAGATATTCTTGAAATCCCTTATTCTTCATGCATTGAAGCTATAATCAAAAAATCGGTTGATATGATTAAAAGCGGAAAGCTGCGCGAAGTAACAGACGTAAGAGACTCTGTTGATATCTCCAGCTCGCGCCTTCTTACCTTTGATCTGAAAAAAGATGCAAATCCGGACGTTGTTATACAAAAATTAATGTCTTCAACAGAACTGGAAAATACCTTTGATTGTAACTTCAACATTCTCGTTGAAGGAAAACCTATGCTTTTGGGAATTCGCGAGATCTTGCTCGAATGGATAAAATTCAGAACAAAATGCTTAACTCGAGAGCTTAATTTCACGTTAAATAAAAAAGAAGAAAAGCTTCATTTGCTTCTTGGTCTTGCGGCTATTTTGCTTGATATAGACAAAGCTATAAGAATTATAAGAAACACCTCAGAAGAAAAAGACGTAGTTCCCAATCTTGCATCTGCTTTCAATATTACGACAACTCAAGCAGAATATGTTGCTGAAATAAAATTGCGCAATCTTAATAGCCAATATATTTTAAACAGAGTTAAGGAAATTGAAGAGCTTCGCGCGGATATAGCAGATATACAAGATAAATTGCGTGATGAATTAAAGCTTAAAGCAGTTATAATAGATCAGTTAAAAGACATAAAGAAAAAATACGGTAAATCCAGACTTACGGATATTGTAGAGAAAAGTACGGTTGCCGTTGTTAAAAAAGATGATATTTTCTTTGAAAATTATAATTGCCGACTTGTTCTTACAAGAGGTGGATACTTTAAGAAGCTTTCAGTTCAAGCTACACGATCAGCCGACGAACATAAGCTCAAAGAAGGGGATTATATCATATACGAAGAAGATACTGATAACAAAGGCGATTTACTCTTCTTCACCGATAAAGCGCAGATATACCGCGTGAGAGTTTCCGAATTTGATCTGACAAAGCCTACCCAGATGGGAGAATACATTCCCGCAAAGCTTAGTATGGATAGCAATGAGCATGTTATTGCTTGTCAGATGATTTATGATTTGATACCTGAACACCATATGATTTACATTTTTGAAAACGGAAAGGGTGTTCGTGTCCCGATGTCCGCTTACGATTCAAAATCAAGAAGAAAGAAAATAAGCGGAGCTTGCTCCTCTGCATCACCTCTTATTGGAGCGTTTTATGAAAAGGACAAGCCTATTCAACTGTTCTTAAGAAGCGATATGGGCAGGGGAATTCTCATAAAGAGCGACCTTATTCCCGAAAAAGCAACGAGAACAGCATCAGGAACTCAAATAATGCAATTCCCCAAAAAGAAGGGAAAAATCGAACTGGTAACTGATAGATTAAATTCTCTAGGAGCCGATGTTTCAAAATGCAAGAAAACCTCAATTCCTTCAACGGGAAGTATTATCAATCAAATATCATTTAACTTTTAATATAACAAAAAATCAGCGGACCTTGATTTAACGCGGTCCGCTGATTTTTTATTAATTTCCCGTATCAAATTTATATCCTACGCCCCAAACGGTTTTAAGAGACCATTTATCGGAAACACCTTCAAGCTTTTCGCGAAGGCGCTTTACGTGAACGTCGACAGTTCTTGAGTCACCAAGATAATCAAATCCCCAAACCTTATCGAGAAGCTGATCTCTTGTGAAAACTCTGTTACAGTTTGAAGCCAAGAAGTAAAGAAGTTCAAGCTCCTTAGGCGGAATATCAATAGCCTTGCCATTGAGCTTAAGCTCATATTTTTGGAGACTTATCTCAATGTTTTCAAATTTTACCACTTCTTCATCACTAACATTAACGTGAGCGTTATAACGACGAAGAACAGCTTTAATTCTTGCCGAAAGTTCTTTCATATCGAAGGGCTTTACTATAAAGTCATCCGCGCCGAGTTCAAGTCCTAAAACTTTATCAAAAACTTCTCCTTTTGCAGTTATCATAATAACTGGCTTTGAAGAGATCTCTCTAATCTCACGGCAAACCTGCCAACCATCTTTTTTAGGCATCATAATGTCAAGAAGAACAAGATCCGGTTCATAAATTTTAAAAAGATTTACACCTTCAACACCATCGTTAGCACATTTTACCTTGTAACCTTCGTTTCCGAAGTACAGCTTCAACATTTCGCAAATATTAGCGTCATCATCTACAATAAGCAATTTCGTATCCATCATATAACCTCCGTTTGTTAACTTTGTTAAAATGTTTAAAATCTTAACAATTGTATTATAAAACAAATATGTATCGTTGTCAAGAATAAAGTATGAATTTTTTTAAAAAATATGTGAACTTTTCAAACAAATACATAATTTCAAAATATTCAGCATATAATTGTTTATTTTTTCAGAAAAGTATTGCTAAAAAAAGTTTTTTATGATAAAATTATCAAGTACGATGTTTTTGAAAGTGATGGTATAAATTATGAAACTTGGTATAGTAGGTCTTCCTAATGTAGGTAAGAGTACTCTCTTTAATGCTATAACAAACGCAGGGGCGGAATCTGCAAATTATCCATTCTGTACGATTGACCCAAATGTAGGCGTGGTTGCGGTTCCCGATAAGAGACTTGAAACACTGCGCGATATGTATAATCCCGAAAAATTCACTCCGGCAGTCATTGAGTTTGTTGATATTGCGGGACTTGTTAAGGGAGCTAGCAAAGGCGAAGGACTTGGAAACAAATTCCTTGCTAATATAAGAGAAGTTGATGCTATTGTCCATGTAGTACGTTGCTTTGTGAACGATGATATTATTCACGTTGAAGGTAACATTGATCCTATGAGAGACGTAGAAACAATTGATGTTGAGCTTATTCTTTCGGATCTTGAAATTGTGGAAAGAGCGATCGATAGAACCACTAAAGCAGCGAGAGCTGACAAAAAACTGCTTGAGAAGCTTGATGTTCTTCAAAGGGTTAAAGCTTGTCTCGAAGATGGGAAATGCGTCCGCTCTCTCGGTCTTAACGAAGAAGAAGAGACTATGATAGAGGAGTCAAGACTTCTTACCAATAAACCAATTATATACGTTGCAAATATCTCAGAAGATGAGGTAGCAGGCGAATACGAAAAAAATGAAGGTTACATTAAGCTAAAGGCTCATGCAGACGCGGAGAGAAGTGAAATTATAGCCGTAAGCGCGCAAATAGAAGCAGAGCTTGCCGAGCTTGAAGGCGAAGAAAAGCAAGGGTTCCTTGAAGATCTTGGAATTGAAGAAAGCGGTCTTGATAAGCTTATAAAATCCGGATACTCCCTTCTTGGTCTTGTCAGTTTCTTGACTGCAGGTCCAAAAGAAGTTCGCGCCTGGACAATAAAGCAGGGGACTAAGGCTCCGGGCGCTGCAGGTAAAATTCACTCGGATTTTGAACGCGGATTTATCCGAGCAGAGGTAGTTGCTTTTGATGATCTTGTTCGCGAGGGTGATAGAAATAAAGTCAAAGAAAAAGGATTGCTCCGAAGCGAAGGAAAAGAATATGTCATGCGCGATGGGGACGTAGTTGAGTTTTTATTCAATGTATAAAAATAATAAAAAATACCGAATTGGTTATCTTTTTCCAATTCGGTATTTTTTAATTGTATATAATCGTCTTTTTATTGTAGAAGTATGCGTCAGGCAAATTTTCTGTTTCATCTGTGGTTCCAAAGTAAACTTTTTCATCACAAATTATAATTTTTTTAAGTCTTTCATTATATTCATCAACTATAATGGCAGATGAATAGCTTTTTCCCCAAGTACCGAAGATAATAACATCGCTTATATATAAAAGTTCACTGGAATTCGGTAAATATTCTAAAGTGCCTGAAGATAAATAAGAATAAATATTATCTTCTACCTTAAATGTAACGCCAAGCGAATCCATAATACTGCTTCTACATCGGATCAGAATCTCGCATTTGCCAATTTTTGTTGTCATATTATCCTCATAAAAGCTGATTTCTGTTCTAAAATCGGCAAGCACATTAAAAATTTCAATTGCTATATCTTCCTCTTCCGAATTAGTTGGCATTGGAAGTTTTATGCTGCCAACAGATATTTTTGATAGCATTATGGGTACTGACTCGGGAAGATACTCAGTATAATTTGCTACAAAATAGCAATCAAGCTCTGTAATACCTTCTTTATAAAGAATATTTGCATTATGGTATCCATCTGATTTTTTGTGTAATGAAGCATCGAAAAGCATAACTTTTCCATCGGTACGTATTATAAGTTTATCTGATGCATCATTTACCGAAATTATTAAATCGTTACCTTTTTGTATTTCAGTAATCATTACCGAAACCAGAGAAGAAAGTATGAAGGTACTTGTTATTACAGCAATTAATATTTTCTTTTGCTTAATTTTAAATATTGCGAGCCCCATAAATAAAACGGAAATAGCGATATAAATTATTTTAACTGTTAAAAACGATGTTGAAGCGCAAATCATGGGCAAATCCGAAAAAATTGCTGCCATTTTTACTATAACAATTTCGAACTCGATTAAAAGATTTCCTATCGGTAATATACCACCTATTAATAAAACTAAAATACCGAGATATACATAAAATTCTATCAGAACAGAGAATATTAAAGTTGATAAAATTGAGAGTACCGAGGCGGTACTGAAATTGAGAGAAGTAATGGCAGAGGTAGCAGATACTGCAAATAATGAGAAAAGAATTGATGTCGTAATTTCACGAAGAACACGTTTCAATCCGCGCTCTTCGTTATATTTATCATTGATAAATTCGCTTGCCAGCAAAATTCCAGCAGTAGCAGTAACTGATAACCAAAGTCCTATATCAACAGCAGCATAAGGCATTGCTAGGATAATTAAGGCTAAAGAGACAAAAAGAGATGTAATGCCATCTTTAGAACCGCTAAGTAAATAAAGAATAGAGGAGAGAATTAACATGATTCCAGCTCTGCAAACGGATAAAGGAAATCCTGTTAAGGCCATAAACGCAAAACAGAAAACACATTCGATTAAAGTTCGAGTTTTCCGCCCGAATTTGAATGAAATAAAAATTTTATCTAATAGCCCAAAGATAATGGCCAGATGCATACCGCTTAGCGCCAAAATATGGGATATACCAATTCTTTGAAAATCAAGTGAAACTTGACCGGAGAGCATGTCGCGCTCGCCAAGCAATCCAGCGCCAAGCAAAGCTGCCGCCGACTCGTTTGAAAACTTTTCGGCTCTTTCGCAAATCTGTTGTCTAATTTGCTTAAAATGGAAAACTAAAGATTCATTCTTTAAATCGACGATATCAAACTCTATTATATCAGCGGTTGCGGAAAATCCGTCTGACGTATAGTAAGTTTTAAAGTCAAAGCTTTCATCTCCTTCGAATTCCTGTAGCTTGGTGTTGAATTTAATTACGGTTCCCGATACTATATCATCATTATCACCGTATAAATTAACTTTGATTTTATAGGAACAGTTATTTTCATCAATTGATGATACCTTTAAATCGATAATCTGGTGATACTCGGATACTGTTTCTGAAATAATAACTTTTCCTGTTATTTCAGCTTCTTTATCATAGTATTTAGTTGGATAAAAAACCACTTCAAAGTATAAGAAGGACAGTATAAAAGAAAGTAAAAGAGAACACAATGTAACCTTTAAAAGGATTTTATTATTTAATCCCTTCAAGAGAAAAGATAAAGCAATAGAAATAAGACAAACCGCCATCAAAGGCATTCTGAGAACAGACGGTAAAACAGCGAAAAGAGAAAAACCGCTAAGTGTAATACAAAGTATTAAGCCTAACGGTCTTTTGTGAAATATATTCATATCAAGTATTTTCTCTTTGAGTTCCTTCGCTGCTATATCGCATAGAAGATCCCTTGGGAATTATAAAATTAAAACCATTTCTTATTACAGAAAAATCAATATTTTTAGCGCCTTTTATCTCACCGTCATTGCAAATAGGAATAGGATTGTCAAATTCCATTTTAAAATGAGAAACACGCTTATACGTGATATATCTCATTGCTTTTTCGTTCTCTAAGAAAGTTCCTTTTTTATATAGCCCGACAAGACTTATAAAAGATAATCTGGATACCTTTTTTATTATAGCAATATCCATAAGACCGTCATCAAGTAATGCCTGAGGTGCTGATTTAAATCCGCCTCCGCAATATTTTCCGTTTGCAATCGCAGTAAGCAAAAGCTCGGAATCAATCACTTCGCCATCATCAAATATAAGCTTCATTTTTGTTCCGTACTTTTTAAATAAAGCTACAACAACACCGAATATATAGGACATTCCGGGCGAGATAAACTTAAATTTTTTAAGTTTTTGTGCTTCTTTTACTACAGAACAGTCAAAACCGATGTTTATCATATTTGCGCAATACATATCATTGCACTTTATCAAATCAAGAGAAACAGGCTCGCCGTCAATCTGTGCATCAATGTTTAAGAAAAGTTCGGGATTTGTAAAATTCCTTACAAAATCATTTCCGGAACCGTGCGGAATAACACCAAATTCAACATTCGGAGCGCAAGGTGCACTGTTAACAATTTCATTGATAGTACCGTCGCCTCCTACGCATATAAATCTTTGACGATCCTGCGTCGTTTTTACCATAGAACGCACATATTCTGTTGCATCGCCTACACAAGTGGTGTAATACAATCTATAGCTCAATTTACGTTTCTGACATGCCGAACGAATTTTTGCCGTCATTGCCGAAACAGATTTTTTCGCCTGTTTTAAATTTTTTCCCGACATCGGATTAAGAATAAAATGATAAATCATATTTAAATTCTCCAAAACGAGATTGGTTATGAAATATAAATCATTATATCAAAAAAATACATATTTGTCAAGTTATGTATTTTTACTACCTAAGATATCACTTTTTGCTATTTAAGGACGACGTGATAAAATCAAAATATGCTTTAGCCGCTTGCTCGGTTTTATTGTTGCCGAAGGTATAATATTTTTTATTTATCAAATCTTTAGGCAGATATTGTTGCTTAACATAATGATTTTCGAAATCATGCGGATAAACATATCCCTTAAAGAGAGGACTTTGAAGATGCTCAGGGATTTCAATACCTTTTCCCGCATTTATATCCTCAAGCGCTAAATGATATGCCATATAAGAAGAGTTTGACTTTGGCGATGTTGCGAGTATGCAAACGGCATTTGCAAGAGGTATCGCTGCTTCGGGCAGTCCCAATTCCTTCGCGCTTTCCGTAAGTGATCGTGTAATAACACCTGCTAAAGGATATGCGCATCCGATATCCTCGCTTGCGATAACCTGCAACCGTCTTGTAACCGATAAAAGATCCCCCATGGAAAGAAGCTTTGCCAGATAAAAAACAGCCGCATTCGGATCAGAGCCTCTTATTGACTTTTGCAAGCAGGAAAGCAAATTATAATGTACGTCTCCGTCTCTGTCAAAATGTCCGACGACTGAAGGCATCATTTGTTTTACTGTATCAAGCAGTATTTCGTCATTTGAAACATAAAAGGAATTTTCAAGAACACCGATGCTCATTCTTACATCACCGGCGCAAGAGTCAGCTATTTTCAAAAGAACGTCATCGGAAACGCCTTTGGAGGTTCCGAATTCTTCATTCAAAAGAAGCATTGCTCTTTTTAGAGTCGGGATACAATCGCGACCGTCAACAGATTTGAATTCAAATACGGAAGACCTGGATAAAATAGCATTATATACGCAGTAGTAAGGATTCTCCGTAGTTGAAGCTATAAGTGTAATTTTTCCATTTTCCATAAACTCAAGGAGTGACTGCTGTTGCTTTTTATTGAAATACTGTATTTCATCAAGATAGAGAAGTGTTCCGTTTGATGCAAAGATATTCTCACTTGTCGCAATAACATCTTTTACGTCGGAAAGTGTCGCGCTGGTTGCATTCAACTTATAAAGCTGCATCCCTGATGCGTTGGCAATTATATTGGCTACCGTTGTCTTGCCCGTGCCCGGAGGCCCGTAAAATATCATATTTGGAATTCTTCCGCTTTCAACTATTTTGCGAAGAATTCCATTTTTGCCTACTAAATGCTTTTGCCCAACAATTTCATCAAAAGATTCGGGGCGCAGTCTGGCTGCTAACGGTTGAGTTGGCATAGGTATATCCTTTCATTAATTGGCTAACATTTTAGGTTAAGATATAACCGAAAAGTTACGATTTATAACTTTTGATAGGGAATTTTTAAATAAAGAATGCTCCGGTTTATTAAGCGTAGGATCTGCATATACGATGCTCTTTGCCACGACAAAAGCAGAATCAAACAAATCCTTATCATCACAAAGCTTAGCAAACTTAAACTCGAGTCCACCACTCTGCCTAAAATTATCATCAGAATTATCGATAAAGAAATCTCCGGGACCGCGTAAAGCTAAATCTTTATCGGCAATTTCATATCCATCATAAGTGTTTTTCATTATATCGAGTCTTGCCATCGCTTTTTCTGTTTTCATATCGGAAACCAGAATACAATATGATTTTTTAGAACCGCGTCCGACTCTTCCGCGAAGCTGGTGCAACTGAGAAAGTCCGAATCGTTCTGCGTTTTCAACAATCATAACAGTCGCATTCGGAACGTTTACTCCGACTTCGATTACCGTCGTTGATACAAGAACATCAATTTCTGCATTTGCGAATTTTTGCATAATTCTTTCTTTTTCCACCGATTTCATTCGGCCATGCAAACATTCGATTCGAAGATCAGGCAAATTTTTTTTCAGTGTTTCTGTGTAATCAACAGCGTTTTTCAGCTCCATTCCATCTTTATTTTGGAATGAAACAGTCAATGAGTCGGGTGTATATAAAATACTTTCAGCAGCTTCTTTTGACTCTATAGAAGGGCAAACAATATATGACTGACCACCCAATACCGTCTGTTTTCTTATAAAATCATTAATTCGATTTCTATAACTTTCATCAACGACAAAGGTATCAACCCTCATTCGTCCTTTGGGCATAGTGGTAATTCTTGAAACATCCAAATCTCCGTACATTGCTAACGCCAAAGTACGCGGAATAGGAGTTGCGCTCATAACAAGCATATGAGCACACTTGGATTTTTCTTTTAAAACCGAACGTTGAAGGACA
>JAZRHO010000078.1:0-34781 GCA_045644805.1 Eubacteriales bacterium
GCTTAGGATAATCAAGCATAAACCATTCGAGTGAATTTTGGTAATCCCATTCACGGAATTGACCGTATTCCGTTCCCATGAAAAGCATTTTTTTCCCAGGATATGTCATCATAAGCAAAAGAGATGTTCTCATTTGCTTGAACTTGTCCTCATAAGAGCCGTACATTTTATTTATGAAAGATAGCTTTCCGTGAACAACTTCATCGTGTGATATAGGCAAAACGTAATTCTCCGTATATGCATACATCAATGGGAAATTTAAAGCCTTATGCTTGTATTTTCTAAACAAAGCGTCAGTCATTACATAATCGTAAAAATCGTTTGCCCATCCCATATTCCACTTCAGGTTAAAGCCAAGACCTCCATCATATATGGGATGAGTAATTCCCCCGTGGGATGCGGATTCCTCAGCAATCATAAGTACATCGGGATTTTCTGCGAAAACAGTTTTATTAAGCTTTCGCAAAAATGCTTCTGCTTCAAGATTTATATTTGTACCGTAAGCGTTCGGTACCCATTCTCCCGGATCTCTGTCATAATCAAGATAAAGCATGGAAGCAACGGCATCCACTCTTAATCCGTCTATATGAAACTCTCTGAAGAAATACATCGCATTCGAGATGAGAAAGCATTGTACCTCTTCTCTTCCGAGATCGAAAAATCTTGTCCCCCAAGATCTTGATTCCTGACGGTCCTTACCCTGATACTCATAAAGTGGCATACCGTCAAATTCATAAAGTCCCCATGCATCCTTAGGGAAATGAGCGGGAACCCAATCCATTATGACGCCAATACCATGCCTATGAAACGCATTTATCATGTATCTAAAGTCATCAGGATTTCCAAAACGAGATGTAGGTGCATAAAATCCGCATACCTGATATCCCCACGTTCCGTCATAAGGATATTCGGCAAGAGGCATAAACTCTACGTGAGTATATCCCATAAATTTCAAGTACGGCGGGAGAACTTCTGCTATTTCTCTATAGGTATAATACGAGTTATCATCTTCGTGTCTCATAAAACTGCCCAGGTGTACTTCATATATATTCACCGGAACTGAGAGATAATTGCCTTTCTTTTCACATACGCGCTTCTTTCGTTGCGCCAACCATTTTGAGTCGTTCCATTTGAAAGAGCTCTCGTTAAATATTATTGATGCTCCGTCGGCCATTCCTCGCGAATATCTGGCATACGGGTCGCCTTTATCAAAAGTACGACCGTTTGAAGTTATACGGTATTTATAAGCTTTGTTTTCAAAAGAAATGTCGGATACTATCTCACATTCAAACACACCGCCATCTGTTACACGTTTCATGGGATAGGGACTATTCCATCCAAAAATATCAGAAATCAGCTCTACCCTTTCGGCATGAGGAGCCCACGTACGAAAAGTGTATACATATTTTTCATTACATCTTGCTAAATTGCAGCCAAGGTATTCATATGAATTAAAGTTCGTACCTTGATGAAAATAATAAGGTGCTAAATCATTAAATTTCATAAATTTAAACCTCCGTTGTTATTTTACACGAAAAGATGTGTCGAAAAATGCATTTACGTGAAGGTGCTCGCACAAAGATATTAAATATCTATTATATTTTAGCACGGTACACAAATTTTGTCAAGCAGAAACGGCTTATTTCCGCACCTTTTAGACATGTATATTTTGGTAAATAATCTATGGCTTTTTGTTCGTCCTCCCCGCAAGACGGTTTTTAAAAATTATTTTCTTAAATGAATGAAATCGCTTATTTATCTTAATTTTACCACTGATTTTATTGCATATCGGTAAAACAAGAATCCCATATATCCTTCTGGCAACAAAGAAAGGCGGAGCCAATATAACCGCAGTTGATACTATTGTAGCTGAACAAATGATTTTCAAAAGCTTATATAAGCATGCCTCGCATATCTTACCAAGTGTTTTATTTGAGACATACGCAGATGCGATTGAAATAAGGAAAACATAAAAACGAAACTCTCCGTCTGTGGTAAGATATAATAGTACGCTGAATGCTATCCCGTATGTAAAAACAAATACGAAATCTTTAACAAATGTTTTTATATTACTACTCAAAGAGTGTATTTCAAATTCGCCTTTCAATATTGTTATCGTTTTACGAAGATCAAATGATACATCAATTATATGTTTTGGCAAGTTAATAAGACTTTCAAAACAATCTACGATAATCGATACACCGACGCTCACAATACCAAAGCAAATTCCAAAAAGTATCGAATATAACAACGAAATAAAGATTTCCGAAGGTGTATAAAAATCCATACTAACCAAACATCTTTCTAAAAAATCCTTTTTTTCGTTCAGGGGTTTCCGATAAAAAGAATCCGCTAATATTTCCTTTTATCAAAATATCTCCGCCATCAGAACTCAAACTTTCTACTTTTAAATCGCTTCCTTCTATACTGATTCTTCCAAGAACAGTGTCCAATACTATAAATCCGTCATCAAAACCTGCTATATCATTGACTCCATTCATTGAAAAAACCTTACCGTCAATCAACGTAACGGTCTGCTTTGCATTAAAATTATTTTCCATAACAGCCTCCAAAAAAAAATAGACCGATCATACTCAATCAAGAATATGCATCGGTCTTTGGTTTTATTCTGTTTCGGAAACAACTTCATACATTCCGGCGGATTCCGCCTTCTTCGTAGTATCCTTAATCTCAAGTACACGAACAGTAACTGACTTAGTTCCGAATGCTACCGTTATCAAATCGCCAAGCTTAACATTATAAGATGCCTTGGCAATCTTACCGTTAACAGAGATTCTTGATGTATCGCAGGCTTCGTTTGCAACGGTTCTGCGTTTCACCAAGCGTGAAACCTTAAGATACTTATCAAGACGCATAATTAACCGTTAACAGCGTCCTTAAGAGCTTTGGAAGCAGAAAATGCTGGTTTCTTACAAGCAGGAATTTCAATAGCCTCACCTGTCTTAGGATTACGGCCTTCTCTTGCAGCAACATCTTTGACTTCGAATGTTCCAAAGCCAAGAAGCTGAACCTTATCGCCTGACTTAAGGGCTTCTGTTATAGCGTTTACTGTAGCTGATATAACAGCTTCTGCCTCTTTCTTAGAAACTTCAGCCTCTGCTGATACAACGTTAATAAGTTCTGACTTGTTCATGGGATTTTTACTTCCTTTCAAAATTTTGGTTATTTGAATTATATCAACTTATATGAGCGAATTCAAGGGCAAATAAAAATAAAAGTAAAATTTTGTCTAAGTTTTCGTCTTATTTCATAATGCGTTTTCATGCTTTTTGTTTAATTTGACAAAAATAAGTGCTTCAATGATTTTATTATGCATAAAAATGCCGAATAAAAGTGCATATAAAACCATTGCCAAAAATGCACAAAAAATAAACATCGGTAAATTATATTCCCCATGAGAAAGGTAAATATACAGAATTCTCGATATTCCTATTGAAAAACATGAAAAAACAAAAGGTTTCCATATAACCTCAAAAACGGGGAGACGAACTTTAGAAAACAGACGTATAAAAATCAAAGACAAAACAAACGAAACCGCATATGAAGCACTGGTGCTTACAGGAGCACCGTATATTCCAACTCTGCCTATCAAAACATATCCCATAACTAACTTTACAATAGCTCCGCAGCCCATTGAGATAAGTGAAAATTTCGGATGTGAAGTTGCTTCAAGTATGGTGTTTGCTACGGTAAGTAAGGGCATAAATATTACTGCCGGTGACAATAATGAGAGTAACGGAGTAGCGATAATTGCAGATTCAGCATTGAATAACAAATTCAATATTTCTCCGGAAAACAGTAAATACGCAAAGCTTATAGGCAGTGAGACTGTTGCTGTAACTGCAAATATTTGTTCTGTCAATTTTTTAAAATCCGCTGTTTTTTTTGCAGTATAATTTGCTGTAAGATGAGGTAATGATGAGGAAGATAACGGAGAAATTAACGCCATTATCAGATTTAACATCGGAATTGCCAACGTAGTAAAATTTCCGTATAAAGAAACCGCTGCTTCTGCGTCTATTCCCGATGAAATTAAGCGCTTCATTATCATACCCAGATCAATGATATTCGATATTCCCATAATCGCAGAACTTAATGTGATGGGTATTGAAATTTCAAGTATTCTTTTTATAATTTCTTTGTTGATATAATTGTTTGCAATTTTCTGCTCTGTTTTTTTCTCATTTTTATAGATTTTTGTGCAAATAAAAAGAAACAAGCTTCCAACGAACGAACCAATGGTAACTCCTAAAATCGCAAAGGCAGAAACCATGTGAACAGCATATCCCTTATTCGTTGCAACGAGTGCTAAAGTAAGTCCGAAAATAAATTTAATACTTCCCTCGATAACTTCAGACACCGCAATAGGAACCATCTTTCCTTTGCCGTTTAAATATCCTCGAAGCACTCCGGATGCTGATACAAATGATAGAGACGGTGCTATTGCAAATAAGGAAAAGGCAGATAAACTGCTTCCTATTAAATTTGCAAAAAAGTCCGAAAATATCATAAGTGAAAGACTAAATACTATTCCAATACTCAAAAACATTTTTAAAGCAAGAGAAAGAACTCTTTTTGCATAGACACCCTGCTCTTTTATATCAAATTCAGTAACAATTATTGATACCGCTCGTGGAACACCTCCCGAGCATAACATGTAAAAGAATGTAAAGACAGTATAAGCAGAATTGAAATATCCCATCCCCTCATCTCCCATAACGTGAGAAAGAGGAACTTTATATATAAAACCGATTATTTTTACTATAATAACAGAAACAGTGAGTGATATAGCTCCCTTTATTAAAGAATCCCTGTTCTGTTTTATGTTTTCTTCATTTTTCATATTTACCTCAAAACAAAAAAGACTTACTAAAATTTATTAGCAAGTCTCTTTGTTTATTCTAGGCAAAATATATTCTAGAATATCATTTGTCAAAAAATTCAAGTATTTTGTTTATTTTTTGTTTTCTTTCTTCTTTATTTAAATTTCTCTGATTTTCGTATTCACGAAGATATTCATAAGGATATTTGGGAGAAAAAATACGCTCAATACGTTTAGCGTTACCGCTTTCTTCGTCATAACTTACCAGCTTTGTCACCGCACCAGCACCAACGGCAAATATACTTTGAGTTTCTTCCATCATGAAAACGTTATATAAGCCCTCGTGTCCTTCCTTTGCAAACCCTACGTTTTCAAGATTTCCAACAGTGTTTTTCTGTCTATACATATAATACGGCTTATATCCCGCAAATTTAGTTTTTATTTGAGAATAAGATACGCATTTTGCCGCATCACCACCTGAAACAGAATAAATATTGGAATTGTTTTTAAGAGCATCGGATGCTTTTTTCACGCAGAACGTATGAACAGTTATATTCGACGGATCAAGATCGATAATCTTATCTACCGTTTCCGAAAAGTTTCTGAAATCATCCCCCGGAAGTCCCGCAATCAAGTCTACGTTAATATCCTCTATACCGCTTTCCTTTGCCAAATTGTATGCCCGTAAAAAATCTTCTGCAGTATGTTTTCTTCCTATCTCGCGAAGAATATCATCATTCAAGGTCTGAGGATTGACACTTATTCTCGTAACTCCGAATTTTTTGGCAGTTTTTAGTTTTTCTTCGGTTATAGTATCCGGTCTTCCTGCCTCCAGCGTAAATTCCAGAAGCTTCGAAGTATCCGTTCTTGATGAAATTTTAGATAGAAGCTTATTTAGCTGATCTACGTTCAAAGTAGTTGGTGTTCCGCCGCCTATATATATGGTAGACAAATTCAATTCAAGCTTTTCAATTAAATCAAATGTCTCATCAAGCTCTGTGCAAATAGCATCAACATAAGGATCAATTAATGACAGAAGCCTTGGAGTAGTATAAGAAACAAAACTGCAATAAGAGCAACGGGTGGGACAAAAAGGAATAGATATGTAAATAGAACACTGTTCCGGGGTCGCTTTTTTTAGTATTTTTGTTTCCAGCGAAGCAACTGAAACCGCAAGAGCAGCTTTTTGAGGATTCAAAAAGTATTCGTCACGTAAAATTCTCTTGCTTTTTGTTATACCGTTGCCGTCACGTATCAAACCTCTTGCAATCTTTGCCGGGCGAACTCCCGTAAGTATTCCCCAAGGCGGTATATGGCCGAGAAGATTTTTTCCGGCTGAAAAAAGGGCTCTTCCCACCGCTATGGATTCATGAGTAGCAATAGTAACCGCTTCATCGTAACTTACCGTTGCGGTTGTATCGCACACCTTATCATTGAGTTTTATAGAAACATATGCGGTAATTCCCTTATCCGAATCAGGATAAACGTTAACATGCACCTCTGGTATTCCCTCGCCGCCCTCTTCGTTCTCACCGAATGTAGCACCGGGGAAAAAAACCATACAAAGAGTTTGAACATAGTACTTATTTATGTTACCATCTATCTTCAATATCATATTTTTATGACCTTTCGCAAGATTTTAATTCTTTTTGCTAAGAAGGCTTGAATTCATTACAATTGTAACAGGACCGTCCGTTGACATTTCGGTTCTCATATCAGCTCCGAATTTGCCGCTTTCACACTTTCGTACTTTTTCTGCCATCAAGCTTAAAAAATACTCATAAAGCTTCTCTGCTTTTTCAGGAGCAGCGCTGCCAAAGTAGTCCGGACGGTTGCCATGCGTATAGTTCGCATTTAATGTAAAGTTTGAAACAACCAGAACTTCACCGTCTATGTCATTAACCGAAAGATTCATCTTTCCGAACTCATCAGAAAAAATGCGAAGCTTAGATATTTTTTCCGAAAGGAGCACTGCGTCTGTACAGTCATCATCCTTCTCTATTCCAAGAAGAATATATAAACCCTTTGCAATACTGCCGCACAAGCTTCCGTCTGCCCATACGTCGGCATTATTTACTCTTTGGAGTACAGCTATCATTGTTTTTACCTCATACTATTGATTGCTTCAGTGTGAAAATCCGCGGCTTACGGAAACAACAGGCTTTAAGGAACGAAGCTTTGATACTATAGATTCGTAATGTGAGGTGTTTTTGCAGCCCACTGATAGATTAACTACAACCATACCATCCTTGTTTGTTTGAGTATTAATTGACATAATAGAAACCTTCATATCAGCAAGTGCTACTGATATTGAAGCGATTACACCTATTTCATCCTCAACAACAAGCTGAATCATTGCCTCGTATATTTCGGATGATTGCGAGTTTTGAGTTGTATTAAGCTCCCACTCCGCTTTTACCCAACGCGCAAGGTTTTCTTCGTTGCTTCTGGAAAGTATTACGTTTGGACAATCGTTTTTATGGACAGAAACGCCGAATCCTCTTGTAATAAATCCTACTACCTTATCACCGGGTAACGGATTACAGCATTTTGCGAATTTCACCTGACAGCCTTTTTCGCCGTCAATAATTATACCACCGTTAGAACGAATTCTATCGCTTTTTTGCAAAACCTTAACCTGGGAAATCTGCTCCTCAGCCGTTTTTGCCACAGGCTCATTAGCTGAAAGAATTTTTTCAAATTCTTCCCTCATCTTAGGTATAAATCTTGAAGTTGAAAGACCGCCGAAGCCTATTGTATTATAAAAATCGTCAAGATCCTGAATGCCGAAACGTTTAGCAATACCTATAAGCACCTCGTTAATTTCGGAATCAGTAAAGTTTTTACCGATTTTACGAATTTCTTTTTCTACTTCAGATTTTCCGACGACGATGTTTTCTGCACGTTTTTCCTTCTTGAACCATTGACGGATTTTACTTCTCGCAGCACCGGTCTTTACAATTTTTAGCCAATCACGGCTAGGTCCCTTCGAGGACTGAGATGTAATTATCTCAATTATATCTCCGTTCTGAGGAATTTTATCAATTGGAACTATAACACCGTTAATTTTAGCTCCCATCATTTTATTACCTACGGCAGAATGTATCGCATAAGCAAAGTCAATCGTCGTAGATCCGAGCGGAAGAGAAATTACGTCTCCTTTAGGTGTGAAAACGAATGTTTCATCATGGAATATATCCGTTTTGAATGAACGCATAAATTCGTCGGGATCACGAGTGTTTTCATCGGATTCAAGCAACTGGGCTATCCAACGAAGTCTATCATCTATATCACTGTCGGACTTTGAGCCTGTCTTATACTTCCAATGAGCTGCAATACCGTATTCTGCCTCCTCATGCATCTGACGAGTTCTTATCTGAACTTCAAACGGAATGCCGGAATGCCCTATTACCGTCGTATGAAGAGATCGGTACAAGTTAGGTTTAGGTGTTGAAATATAATCTTTGAATCTTCCCGGAACAGACTTGAACATCTCATGCACAAGTCCCAAAGCCGTATAACATTCAAGCTCATTATCGACGATTACGCGCAAAGCATAGAAGTCATATATTTCATCGAACGCTTTATTAAAGATGTACATCTTTCTGTAAAGACTGTAAACCGACTTTATTCTACCTTCAAGCGCAAAATGAATACCGTTTTCCTCAAGTTTATCGGAAAGCTCTTGCTTGGCTATATCTAAAAACTCTCGGCTTATACCGTATTTTTTCTCTATTTCGCTCTCTACCTCGTTATAACCAACGTTATCCAGATAATACAAGCTGAGATTTTCAAGCTCTTGCTTAATTCTTTGCATACCGAGACGGTGGGCTAACGGAGCATAGATATACATCGTTTCAAGTGCAATCGCTCTCTGTCTATCCTCTTTTTTAGCCGATAAGGTACGCATATTATGAAGACGGTCGCAAAGCTTAATGAATATAACTCTTATATCCTTATTCATTGCGAGAAGCATTTTTCTTATATTTTCAATATGTGCTTCTTCCTTGTCGGCAACCTGAACTTGTATAATTTTCGTCAGACCGTCAACAAGCATAGCAACCTCTTTGCCAAACATAGATGCAATTGCAGAAAGATCTGTTTTATCGGCACAATCCTCTACGGTATCATGAAGAAGCGCAGCGCATATAGAATCTGTATCCAAGCCCAATTCTGCTACAATAACAGCAACAGCAACAGGATGGCTGACATACGGCTCTCCGCTCTGCCTAAACTGTCCTTCATGCATTTTTGAAGCATAGATGAATGCGTTGTCTATCTTATCTAAATCATAAATTTTATCATTGTTTCCAATAATATCGAGTAAAGGTTTTATTAATTCATTCATAAGACAACCTGTATTTTAAAATCAATTATTTTGTTGCGAACGAAGCCTTCTCAAGAGAGTTGATTTATCAAGCTCGGTTTTGCCGGACTTGTAATACATTTTAAACCTATAAGTTTCTTCTCCGATTTCGGTAATTCCCATAATATTCAATTCTTGCATCACTTTTATGATTACAAGAAGCTTAATGTATCCAAAATCGGAAGCTTCATTGGTTTTTGAAAGCTTATACATAATGTCACGAACGGTAAGGACATCGTTTCCGCATCTCAAAGATGCAACAAGCAATCTGTATATAGTGGCAAAATCATCTCTTGAAGGAAGAATATTTTCTTTGGGAGAAAAACGGGCACCGCTCCAAACCTCATCGAATCGTTCATGTTCTCTTTCAATAAAAGAACGCTGAGATTGAGATTGCTTTATATCTCTTACTATAAGCTGAACATTTCTTCTGCCTGCCCATTCATTAATATCAATATTGAATAAAACGTCAACTTTATCCCCCACATACAGACCCAGTGAATCGGGAGAACACGAGAAAAACATTCCGACAACTACGTTTTTACCGTTGCTGAAAGCGAATCTTGTATGTTTTCCTTCGCTTATCGGAGACACTTCATTTAAAGTAACGCCCCTTATAACAAAATTCGGTATAGGATTCCCTACGCCGTAAGGCTCAAGTATTCTGAGTTCGTCTGCAAGCTCTATATTTGCATCCGAAAGATTAATTTCCAAATCAGCTTCAACTGTCGGCTGAATATTAGCTTTGCTCAAATATACTTCAGCGTACTCATTAATTTTCTTTCTGAATTCATCAAGTTTACCGCGAGTGACGGAAAGCCCGGCAGCAAGCTCATGACCGCCGAATTTAACAAGTTCATCGCTGCAATAACAAAGAGCATCAACAAGATTCATACCCTTAATACTTCTACCCGAACCTTTACCGATATCATCCGGCGAAGGAATATCATCATTTCCTTCAAACGACACGAGTATAGATGGTTTTCCGTACTTCTCTGTTATTCTCGAGGAAACTATTCCAATTACTCCATGATGCCAATTATCGGCATCAAGAACTATGACCGGCATGTCATCGTAACCGAGCTCTTCGATTTTCCGGTATGCCTCGGTGATTATTCTGTTTTCCTCTGCTTGTCTTTCCTTATTTGCTTCACATAGCTCATTGGCAATACGAGTTGCATCATCTTTGTCCGCGGTCAAAAAGAGCTCAACTGCCATTGAGGCTGATTTTATACGTCCCGCTGCATTTATACGTGGCGCAAGTGTGTACCCAATGTAGCTTGATGTAATTTTTGTGCGTTTTTTTCTGTTTGCCATACGCTGAGCTTCGTTTTTACCGACCGCCGACTCTATCAATGCAGCCAAACCGAGTCTCGGTGATTTTTCCATAATGCTTAGTCCGTAACTTACTATAAGACGGTTTTCTCCTTTTATTGGCATAACATCGGCAATAGTTCCGATAGCTACAAGATCAGCATAGTTAGATATTACAGTAAGAGCCGCATCCGCACCGCTTTTTTTCGCAAATGCCTCTTCACACGCGCAAAGAAGCTTAAATACAACTCCTACACCGGCAAGCTCCTTGAATAAAGACGGACAATCCGGCCTATGAGGATTAACAACCGCACACGCTTCCGGAAGCACTTGACGGCATTCATGGTGATCTGTTATAACAAAATCCACACCAAGCGTTTTTGCAAAAGCAACCTCCGCATCTGCCGTTATGCCTGTATCGACTGTGATAATAAGCTTTGTTCCGTTTTCCGCAAGGCTTGTAATCGCAGTCTCTGAAACTCCGTACCCCTCGCCTATACGGTTGGGAATATAGTAATCAACATCGGCTCCATAAGATTTTAAATACAAAAACAAAGTGCAAACAGATGTGACTCCGTCCACGTCATAGTCACCGTAAATGGTGATTTTTTCTTTGGAGGCTATTGCCTCCTCAATTCTTTTTACCGCAAGCTTCATATCGGCTAAAGCGTACGGATCTGTAAGAATTTCAGATTCCATATACAGGAATTTTTTTGCGGAAGATATATCTTTATATCCCCTAAAATAGAGAAGATTTGCTATTATTTCATTTATGCCCAGACCATCGGCCATTTGGCGAACTTCATCGCTACAACGGTCGGTGGATGAGGCTTTTAGTATCCACTTCTTCTCCCTCATCTTATTTTTTTTTGGATTCATTTATTTTAAACCAGAGTCGGGATATTTCCCGCCTTTCAATTTTATTAACAATGTTAACCAGAACAAAGCACCTCGGTCTAAATTTCACCCGTGGCTTTCAGCTTTGTATTTTTTCATTATTGCGAGAGCGGTTCTGATACCATCTATCGCAGCACTCGTTATACCGCCGGCATATCCGGCGCCCTCGCCTGCAGGATACACGTTAGAGTATCCCATAGCAAGGCGCGAAGAATCATCTCTTAAAATGCGTAACGGTGCACTTGTTCTTGTTTCTGCACCTGTGAGAACAGCATCGTCTGCCGCGAAGCCGTGAATTTTTTTGTCAAACGCAAAAACAGCGTTTTTAATCGAGTCGCAAACCGTATCGGGTAAATAATCATAAGGAGACGCAAGAGTAACACCTTTTCCATCCATATAAGTAGGAATTACACGTGATGGCTCGCGCAAAAGCTTACCATCGGCAAAATCCGCAAACGTTATTATTGGGGCGCTGTAATTACTGCCGCCTGCATTAAATGCGGCTCTCTCTATCTTCCTTTGAAATTCAATTGCCGCTAAAGGATTGTTCCCATAATCTTCTTTAAAAATCGAGCAAACTACCGCGCTGTTTGAATTCTTTCCGTCTCTTGCGTGAGCACTCATACCATTTACAACAACACCGCCATTCTCGCTTGCCGCAGCAACAACTTCTCCTCCGGGGCACATGCAGAAAGTATATACTCCGCGTTCCTTTGTATTATGGGACAACGCATATTCCGCATGCCCAATCTTAGGATGTCCCGCCATTTTGCCATACATCGCAAAATCAATATCTTGCGCAAGATGCTCTATACGCATACCGATAGAAAAGTTTTTTGCTTCAATAGCGAGATTTTTTGACAAAAGCATCTCATAAGTGTCTCTAGCACTATGACCTAAAGCCAAAACAATAGCTCCGGCTTCAATTGTACCGTTATTGGTGGTGATTTGCTCTACTTTAGGTAAACTAAAGTTTGCATCTAATAATTTGGTATGAAACCTGACCTCTCCGCCAAGCTCAGTTATTCTGTTAATTATCTTATCAACAACTGTGCACAAGATATCTGTACCTATATGAGGCTTCGCTAAATATAGAATTTCCTCGGGAGCTCCGAATTCAACGAATTTCTGCATAACATATGATGACATACCGTCATTTATCCGCGTTATAAGCTTACCATCAGAAAACGTTCCGGCTCCCCCTGCTCCGAATTGAATATTTGTATCGGAGTCCAAAACACGTATTTTCTTGAATTTTTCGATTTGCCGTACGCGTTCTTCAACGCTGCCGCCACGCTCTATAAGAATCGGTGCATATCCGTTTTCGGCAAGCATCAATGCGCAAAACAAACCGCAGGGCCCCGAACCCACGACAACAGGACGCGCGGTAAGAGGTTCATTGCCGTATTCCGGAGTGGGAATTTCACATTTTTCCTCTACAGCTCCTGCCAAAGAAAGATTTTTCTGAGAAGCATTTGATATTTCCGCATTAACAGCAACCGAATACACAAATTTAATATCATCTCTGCGTCTTGCATCTATGCTTCGCCGGTATATCGTAAATTTAGGACTACTTAATGTTATCTTCGCCTTGCGAAGTCTTGCTTCAGCAACTGAAAACGCCTCTTCGGAAGAGGCGTCAGTCGGCAATTTTATATTGTTAACAATCACAGTTTGAGTTTTTAGACTCATTTATTCCTCCGTTTTCCTGCGTTAAGGGTATCAGCCATTAAACCGCAGAACGTTTGTAACTACAGCTGACATTGATGACAAAGCATCTTGGGGGACGATTTTAACATAAAGCCAAAATATTACTGCGCATACTAAACTAAGCAACACAGTAAGGTAGGTGCCTAATTTTATTCCAAATATTTTCTTATCCATAATAAGACTCCGATTTATCAATATTTCCGTTGCCGGACTTATCTCTAACCCATGCCTTAAGCAAATAATTTCTTAAAGTGTCCGGGGTGTAATTTCTGGTTAACGTACAATCTGAAGCAACAGAAATAATTCCGGTCTCTTCCGAAACAACAATGATTATAGCATCGCTTATCTCGCTCATACCCAATGCAGCTCTATGACGAGTTCCCAAATCTCCGTCAATATCCTGACGTCTTGTCAGAGGCAAAAGGCATCCCGCTGCAACAATTCTTGCATCGTCTATCACAACGGCACCGTCATGAAGCGGAGCCTTATTGAAGAACAGATTACGAAGAAGAAAAGAATTCGTATCAGCATTGATGGTAATGCCGGATTGAATTATATCTTCAAGACTTGTTGTCCTTGAAAGAACAACAAGTGCGCCCGTCTTGGTTCTCGACAGATCACTCACAGCCGAGCATATCGCGTCAACAGCCTTATAATAAAGCATTTGTTTTTTCTTTTGGTCGCCAAAATTCATAAGACTGTTTATAGGACCGCTGCCGATACGTTCAAGAACGTCGCGCAGCTCCGGCTGGAAAATAATTATCAAAGCCAGAACACCTATTTCAAATATTTTTGAGAAAATGAAAGATGTTCCGTCTAAATTAAATGTTGTTGAAACAAACCAGGTAACGAGACATACCGCAATTCCCAAGAGCAAGGCACCGCCTTTTTTGCCTCGGAAAAATTTGAACGTGCAAATAAAAATCAAAGTTAGAACCAATATATCAATGGCGTCAAATACAGAGAATTGCATAAACGCAGATTTAATGTTTGACCATAGTTCTGCAAGATTAATTCCAACTCCTGATACGCCGGTATCAAGCAATATATTCATTTTTACCTCAACAGAGTTTATAACATAATAATCAACCGCGAACAAATGTGGTTGAAAAATACTTCCTATGCTAAAAGTATATCATATATTTTTTATAATTGCAATGCTTTTTTTCTAGTTTTTTGATATTTTTTGTTTCTTTTTTATCACGGTCAAGGGGATAAAAATAATTTAGATAAATTTTTGTGTGTTTAATATTGACATTTTGTATTTTTTAGATTATAATATGTCTCAAATGGTACATTTTAGGAGAGTTATGAAAAACAAAAAACTGCAATTTTTGTCAAATTTATTTCCCTTCCGCGGACTTCGCGATAAAACCTTGGAGACAATTTTTTCAGAATTCGATTACTCAATTACCGAATTTTCACGGGGAGACGTAATTTATTCGCCTGAAAATTATCAAAGAAAGATCGGTTTTGTATTAGACGGAGAATGCGAAGTTATGCGTATTCGTTCCGACGGTGATCCTGTTTTTCTAAACACACTGTCACGTTACGGTTCTTTCGGTATTTTATCGTTTTTATCCCAAGATGCAGAATACCCCACGCAAATCAAAGCCTTAAGGGCCTCATCGGTTCTGTTCATATCAGGCGACGATATGCTGGCTATAATAAAAAAATATCCAACAGTTGCTATGAACGTTATTGCCTTTCTAGCTGAAAGAGTTTCATTCCTTAATAAAAAAATGGCAACCTTTTCAGAGAAAAGCACCTCACAAAAGCTTGCTTCGTATCTTATGCGGAAATTCGGCGAATCAGGGAGTGAGTTTTCCGTTTCCAGAACGCGAATATCTGCCGAGATAAACATCGGCCGCGCATCTCTTTACCGCGACTTAGACACTTTTGAAAAGGAAAATTTAATAAAAGTTAATCAAAAGAAAATCATTATAATTAGCCCTGAAGGGCTCGAAAGGAAAATAAAATGAAAAAAATTATCACACTTATTCTCACATTTGCTCTCATCCTCGGAATATTTACGTCTTGCAATACAGGCAATTCCGATGATACAGTTATCAACATTGGTGTAATGAGCGGTCCCACAGGAATGGGTATGGCTAAGCTCATGAATGATGAATCGGTTGAAACCAAATACAATTTTACGGTTTATTCGGACCCCAGCATAGGCACAACCGATTTAATTTCGGGAACTTTGGACATGCTTTGCCTTCCTACAAACGCTGCGGCTAAACTTTCTCTAACCAATCAAGATGTAAGCGTTCTTGCTGTAAACTGTCTTGGTTCCCTTTACCTTCTTACTGACAATAACAACACAGTAACCTCGGTAAAAGATCTTGAAGGCAAAACTATATACACAAGCGTTCCTACGTCTACAACAAAGCCCATAGTAGAATATATTCTCAAACAAAATAAAGTTAATGCTACCATTGAGGTTGTGCAGGATCATGATACTCTCGTTGCTATGCTTGCCACTGGAGAAGCTCCCATTGCGGTGCTTCCCGAGCCTAAGGTAACAGCAGCGCTTCTTACTAACAAAGCATATTCTGTAGACCTTAATCTATCCACGGAATGGAGCAATATATCCGATTCTCCTCTTACCATGGGATGCATTGTTGTTCGTAACGAATTTGCCAAAGAACACAAGGTCTTAGTAAAGAATTTCCTCGAAGATTACGAAGCTTCCATCGAGTATATTAACAACAAGGAAAATATCGAATCCGCATCTCAAATGATAGTTGATGCGCAGGTTCTTCCTAAACTTCCTGTTGCTAAGGGCGCTCTTAGTAATCTTTACGGTTCGATTGTTTATCAAGATGGAAAAAAGATGAAAAAGTCTCTTGTAGCATTCTACAATGCAATAGGTCACGACCTTCCTGATGATACCTTCTATTATGAAAAATAAGACTTTTAAAAAAATAGTCTACGCTTTAATTTCGTTTATTTTTTGGATTTTATTGTGGGAAATCTGCGCAAGAATAATTAACATCGGAATTATATTGCCAAAGCCTATCGAAGTTGCATCTGCTCTTTTTTTGTTGATAACCACTGTTGATTTTTGGAAAATTACACTGTTTTCAATATTAAGAATTCTATTAGGCTTCATAATAGGAATCGCTATTGGAATTTTAACTGCTGTGCTTACTCATCACATGAGTATTATAAATGCAATTTTGTCACCTTTTATGACAGTTGTACGAGCTACGCCCGTTGCTTCGTTTATCATGGTCTTGTGGCTTTTAATAGGAAGTTCGGCTGTTCCTACTGTAATAACCGTGCTTATGGTAACACCCATTGTCTGGCAAAATCTCAGCGACGGATTTTCAGCAATCGACAAAGAACTTGTTGAAGTCTGCGATGCATATGAAATACCAAGCGTCACACGTTTCAAAATTCTCATTGCTCCTACTCTGAAAAATTATCTGATTCCGGGAATTATTACATCTGCCAGTCTTGGATGGAAGTCAGGTATTGCAGCTGAAATTATAGCCTATACAAAAAACTCAATAGGAAAAGAAATTTTAATTGCGAAGAGCTTTTTGGAAAGCGCTGAAATGCTTGCTTGGACAATGATTGTCATTATCTTTAGCTTAGTATTTGAATATATGATAAGATACGTCGGAAGGAGATATAAAAACAACGGTGTTAAAACTTGAAAATATAACAAAATCCTTCGGCGAAAAAATATTATTCCGTGATTTTTCCTACAACTTTGAAGAGCGAGGCATATATGCATTGAAGGGAAAAAGCGGAATTGGAAAAACTACGTTATTACGAATAATTGCAGGTTTGGATAAAGACTTTTCGGGTAACATAACCGGCGGTGGAATTTCCAATTCATCTATATGCTTTCAAGAGCATAGGTTGTTTCCGACACTTACTGCCATAGATAATTTGCTGAAGGTTAGTTTCAAAGAAGATACTCCTGATACTCGTTTACGAGCTCATGGCATTTTGTCACGTCTCTCCTTTTCAGTCTCGGATATGCTGCTTTATCCTGATCAGCTTTCCGGAGGAATGAAGCAAAGAATTGCTTTTGCAAGAGCAGTGCTCAGAAATTCGCCTATTCTTCTTTTGGACGAGGCAACAAAAGAGCTTGACTCTTCTCTTGCGGATGAGGTTTTAAACATCATAAGGGAAGAAGGGAAAAAAAGACTTGTGATAATGGTTACCCACAAGGATGATGAAATCAAGGCTTTTGATTCCACTGTCATTTCACTTACGTAAAGAAAACTGCTGAACAAGGATTCATCAATACCTTATTCGGCAGTTTTCTTTATTTTTTTACCTATTCCGATATCATTATCAATTACAGAGGCTCTGATTATTGAATCTGAACCAAACTTTTTGCGTATTTCATCAACCGCGACTTCCCTTTTTTCAGCTTTCCTTCGATTGTCATTATCCGAAGCTCCGAAAAAATCAATTTGCTCAGCCATCGTATCACTTCGGATAAGATTTGTAGCAGTAACGGTTATCATTCGAACGGGTTTTTCCGCATTCCATTCGTTGCAAAGTATTTTGAATGCAGTTTTTGCAATTTCTGATGAAATATCACTTGGCGGATTTTGAGGCGCATTTCTCTGAATAGTCCTCAAATATTCGTCTTTAATGCTGAGTTGAACCGTTGCGCACTTTAACCCCCTCAAACGTAATTTGGTTCCGATTTCCTCTGCTAAATAATCTATTCCAACTCTACAGGCTTCACGTCCTACAAGATCGTGTTTAAACGTAAAACCGTTTCCTATGCTTTTAGCTTCGGTTTCATCATTTGCCATAACAGGACTGTCATCCTCGCCTCTTGCATATTTTGAAAGCATTTCACCCGCCTTTCCAAGCTTAATTGAAAGAAGTTCCGGACTTGCCGACGCCAGCTCACCTATGCTTCTTATATTCAAAAGTCTAAGCTGTTCCGCTGTTTTTTTACCAACAAAAAGCAACTCCGTTACAGGAAGAGGATACACTATTTCTTTAAAATTTTCACGTGATATTAAAGTAACGGCATCCGGCTTTTTATAATCACTTCCCATCTTCGCAAAAACCTTATTAAAAGATACACCGATAGATACTGTTATACCAAGCTCATTTTTGATATCGTTTCTTATCTTTTCCGCTATATCCGCACCGCTTCCGAAAAGCTTGCTCGCGGTCACGTCCAACCAACTTTCGTCTATGCCAAAAGGCTCGATCATATCCGTGTAGCGCGCATATATTTCATTTGCCATACGCGAATATTTTGAATATTCGGCATAGTGCGGTTTTGCAATCACAAGCGACGGGCATTTTTTTCTGGCAGAAAATACAGTTTCAGCTGTTACAATACCAAACTTTTTTGCGAGTTCATTTTTAGCAAGTACTATTCCGTGCCTATCTTCTTCGTTTCCGCAAACCGCCATAGGAACATTGCGGTAGGAGGGGTTAAGAACAGTTTCAACCGATGCAAAAAAAGAATTACAATCGCAATGAAGTATTACTCTGTCTTTCATTTTTGTTTTTATCTGCGCACCGAATCCTTGGCATAAGCAGTTCCTTCCTTTAATGTGAACCAAAACTCCGCGCTGTTTTCATCGACTGACTCCGCGTGTATCTCCTCTCCGTGAGCGTCAATTATAGTTTTGCATATATAAAGCCCCAGACCAACACCGCTTTTATCAAGACCGCGACTCTTATCCGTTTTATAGAAACGGTCAAAAATAAGCTTCAATTCATCATTTGCAATTCCCTGACCTTCGTCGTAAACAGAGATACGAATTCTTTTATTCGAGGTTTTTGATATAACGATAGCAAACTTTCCACCGTGCTTTGAAAACTTTATAGCGTTATGCATAAGGTTATAGAGAACTTGATGGATAGCATCCTTGTCTCCAACGGCAATCATCGAATCCGCTTCTGATTCAAAATTAACATCAAGATTTTTATCGCTTATTTTCTGCTCAAAAGAAATTAAAATAATTCTCGCCATTTCCGCTATATCAAACGGAACAAAATTAAATTTACGTTCACCTGATTCAAGGCGAGATATGTCTAAAAGATCTGTAACTAAACGTGAAAGCCTATGCACCTCTGCTGAGATTACCCCTAAATAATATTCATGCTTTTCAGGTGGTATAGCTCCCGAAGTTATACCGTCAATAAATCCGGCTATCGTAGTCATAGGAGTTCTCAAATCGTGCGATACGTTGGCAAGAAATGAATTACGCATCTTTTCAAAATTATCAAGCGACTCGGCCATATGATTAAAAGCATGTCCAAGCTCCGCAATTTCATCATTTCCGCAAACGGCAACGCGCGTGCTGAAATCTCCCTTCGCAAAGTGTTTCGTTGCCTTTGTCATGTTTCTCAAGGGGTTTATAATTCTTTCGGTTATAAAGTAAACCGCAACAACCGCCGCAAGCATTACCCAAAGAGAACTGTTAATTATCGTTTTCCGTGCCGTTAGAACCATTGCGTCTTCTTCTCCGGTCGTTATAAGCGCCACGGAGTATCCGCGTATTTCTTCTTTGGTTACTATCTGCTTTGCGCAGATTTGATACTTTTCTCCTCCCAGGGATACGAGCTTACCCTGATAATAGAGATAGGAATTTCCGTTTTTATCTTCCTGTACTACGAAATTGGTAAAATCAATTTCACCAAGATCTCCGTCAAGTATTGTTATAGGTTCTCTGAAGCCGTCTACATCCTTAGCCCGAAGAGTGGTTAATAAAATTTTCCCGTTTTGGTCCGTTATTAATATTTTGGTATCCGAGTCCTGGTTTATGAGAGGAATTATTCCAACCGAACCAAGACCTGAAACAACAAAGGTCTCTATATCTTCAACAGACATTTTTTCTATTTGGTTTGAAAGCGTACTGCTGGTTTTTAAAAGCACATCTTCCTTGCTTTCTGCGACATATGTTCGTATCGTTGTAGTAATGATACTCGAAAGGATTATAAAACTGAACATAAGTATAATTACAAAAACCGTCAGATATTTCGCGAAAGTACTTTTAAACAATTTTTTACTCCTATTCATAACAACAAATTTCAAATTCATTTATATTATACACCACATTATCGCTCCAAGTCAAATATTTTTTATGAACAAGATTGACTAAATTAATTTTTTATGTTAAAATAGTTCGTACAAAAAAATATTTAAAGAGGTTATAAAAATGACTGTTACAAGATTTGCTCCCAGCCCTACCGGCTATATGCATATAGGAAATTTAAGAACAGCGCTTTATTCTTATCTCATATCCAAGCATGACGGCGGTAAATTTATTCTTCGTATAGAGGACACTGACCGCGAACGCTTGGTTGAAGGAGCTACCGATGTTATAAAATCAACTCTCGCAATAACGGGACTTAACTATGATGAGGGACCGGATGTCGGCGGAGATCACGGCCCTTACGTTCAGAGCGAACGCAAGGATATTTATATGGAATACGCTAAAAAACTTATTGAACTCGGACATGCTTACTATTGCTTCTGCACCAAAGAACGGCTTGAAGAACTTCATAGCGAGGATGCTGTCGGAGGATATGACCGTCATTGCCGTAATCTCTCTAATGAAGAGGTGGAAGAAAACTTAAAAAAAGGAATTCCGTTTGTTATAAGACAAAAAATGCCACTCGAAGGAACTACGTCTTATTATGACTGTGTTTTCGGTGAAATCAACATGAATAATTCAGAGCTTCAGGATCAGATACTCATGAAAGCCGACGGATACCCCACCTATAATTTTGCACACATAGTTGATGACTATCTCATGGGTGTAACTCATGTTGTAAGAGGCTCTGAATACCTCACATCCACTCCTAAATACGTACTTCTTTATGATGCTTTCGGTTGGGAACGTCCCAACTACGTTCATCTTCCCCTTCTTATGGGAAAGAACGAGGACGGCTCGGTATCTAAGCTCTCAAAGCGTCATGGAGCAGTATCATTCCAAGATCTCATCAGCGACGGTTATCTCCCCGAAGCGGTAATCAACTACATTGCGCTTCTCGGTTGGTGCCCTAAGCAGAGCGAAAGCGAATTCTTCACTCTTGATGACCTCAAGCAGGTATTCACGATTGACGGCGTATCAAAATCTCCCGCAGTATTCGATTTTGAAAAGCTTCTTTGGTTCAACGGCGAATATATTCACAAGCTTGATGACGCAAAATTCAATGAGCTGGCTTTGCCGTTTATCAAGACTATCATTCCCGAAAACATTAACAGAGCTAAAATGATCTCGCTTTTAAAAACCAGAATATCCAAGCTTTCCGAGCTCGACGAAAAAATGGCATTCTTCATTACCCTTCCCGGATACGATAAGGATTTGTTCTTAAACAAAAAGAATAAAATATCTGATTTTAATGTTGTAAAATCCGTGCTCGAAGCAGCAAAAGATGTTCTTACTAATGTTGAAATTTTTGACAATGATACACTCTTCGCTGCGCTTGCTCCACTGGGAGAAAAGCTTCAAATGAAAACAGGCGCTATCATGTGGTGCATCCGTATTGCGGTTTCCGGAATGTCGGCAACCCCAGGCGGAGCTACCGAAATAATGGAAGTTATCGGAAAATACGAATCAATTTCAAGAATAAACACTGCAATAAACATGCTTTGATATTCTGTTCGTTTATATTTGTTGGGTGCGGTCAATACTATTAGTATCACAGAGGTAAAATATGACAAACGATATTTCCGAAATAATTAAGGATTACTATCCAACCTTTTCCAAAGGTCAGAAAAAGATATCCGCAGCGATACTTAAAGACTACGATAAAATAGCATATATGACAGCTTCTAAGCTTGGACGCTTTGTCGGTGTTTCCGAATCGACCGTAGTAAGATTCGCAAACGAACTCGGATATGACGGATACTCTGAGTTTCAAAAAGCTATTCAGGAGCTTGTAAGAACCAAGCTTACGCCAAATCAGCGAATTGAAATAACTAAGATGCGCATAGGAAGAGGCGATATTCTCGAAAACGTTGCAGATTCTGACATCTCAAAGATAAGAACAACATTTGACAAAATAGACCGTGATGCTTTCTTTTCTTCTTGCGATGCTATTTTGGGCGCAAAACGTATTTTTGTTATGGGTGCAAGAAGCTCCGAGCCACTTGCGATGGTATTGAAGTACAATCTCTCGTTGATTTTTGACAACGTTATACTTATATCACCAAGATCGACCGCCGAAGTATTTGAACAAATGTTTTCAATCGGAGAAGATGACCTTCTTGTTGCATTTTCATTCCCAAGATATTCATCTAAAATGGTCAATGCAGTTAAATTTGCAAAACAAAACAAGGCCAAGGTAGTTGTTTTCACAGATTCTCGTAATTCCCCTCTTGCCGAGCACGCTACATATCTTCTGACTGCTCAAAGCGATATGGCATCATTTATGGATTCGCTTGTTGCGCCAATCAGTATTATTAATGCCATTATTGTGGAAATCACCTCACGGCGGGAAGGACGTATTCGTGACAGATTTGACAGACTTGAAAAAATCTGGGATGAATATAACGTATACACTAAAAAATGAGCGAAAATATATATTCCAATAAAAGAATTGCCGTAATCGGAGGCGGTCCTGCGGGAATGATGGCTGCCGGAACAGCTATTGAGTATGGCGCCGACGTTACCATCTTTGAACATACGGACAGGCTTGGAAAAAAGCTTGCTATAACCGGAAAAGGCAGATGTAACGTAACAAATAACACAAATGTAAATAATTTTTTGGAGAACGTAACAAAAAATCCGAGATTTTTATATACCGCACTATACGCATTCCCTCCGGAAAAAACCATTGAATTTTTCGAGGGTTTGGGAGTCGAATTAAAAACAGAACGGGGTAACCGCGTTTTCCCTTCCGATGATAAAGCGAAAACTATCGTTGATGCGATGAAAAAGTATTGTTCCGGAGCAAAAGTTATTTACGAGAAGATCAGTTCAATAAAAAAGCAAAACGAAGCTTTCATCGTCAAAACAAAAAACGAATATACATTTGATGCTGTTATTTTAGCAACAGGCGGTAAATCGTATCCGCTGACAGGCTCCGACGGCTCAGGATTCGGACTGGCTGCCAAGCTTGGACATTCAATAACAGAGCTCACACCTTCTTTGATACCGATAGAGTCTAAATCCAAGCTATGCCCCGAAATGATGGGACTATCCTTGAAAAACGTAGCAATAAAAGTATACGACAAGTCCGGCAAAGTACTTTATACCGATTTTGGAGAGATGATGTTCACACATTTCGGTGTCACAGGTCCTATGATTCTATCCGCATCGGCACATATAAAAAATTACGATATTTCTTCCCTTACGCTTTCGATAGATCTTAAACCTGCTCTTGATGAAAAAACACTTGATGCAAGACTGCTTTCTGATTTTAGAGAAAAATCAAATAAGGATTTTTCAAATTCACTTGGAGCTCTTCTTCCATCAAAAATGATATCGCCTTTTATAAATTTCATTGGAATTGATGCCCATAAAAAGGTCAATTCGATAACGAAAGAAGAACGACGCATTATTTTAACCGCACTAAAAGATTTTCGCATACCGCTCTCAAGGCTTCGACCTATTGAAGAAGCAATAATCACTTCCGGTGGCATTGAAGTTAAAGAAATTAATCCTAAGACAATGGAATCAAAGCTAATACCAAATCTTTATTTCGCCGGCGAAATGATTGACGTAGATGCTTATACCGGCGGATTTAATCTTCAGATTGCGTACTCAACCGGTTTTTTAGCGGGAAAAAGCGCGGCAGAATATTAAATACAGGAGTTTAATATGATAAGAATAGCAATTGACGGCCCAGGAGGTGCCGGCAAATCGAGCCTTGCAAAGGCTGTTGCAAAAGAACTGGGAATCATTTATGTAGATACCGGTGCTTTATACAGAACAATAGGCGTTTATATGCTGAATAACGGCATTGATCCTTCAGATGAAGAAGCCGTTGCTCCGCTTCTCGGTTCAATTTGTATTGAACTTAAATTCATAGACGGAAAACAAATAATTTTTCTCAACGGAAATGAAGTAGGCGATGAAATCAGAACGCCTTCCGCTTCTATGGCTGCTTCTGCTGTAAGTGCTTTGCCAAAGGTGCGAGAATTTCTTTTAATGACCCAAAGAAGTATCGCTCAAAATAACAGTGTAATTATGGACGGAAGAGATATCGGAACGGTTATTCTACCGCATGCAGAAGTTAAAATTTTCCTCACCGCCAGTCCCGAAGCACGAGCGAAAAGAAGATATGATGAATTACTCTCAAAGGGTGTAGATACGACTTATGAGCAAGTTTTCACAGATATGGCTCAAAGAGATAAAAATGACTCTACAAGAGCTATAGCTCCATGCGTACCCGCACCGGATGCAATTATGATGGATAACTCATCCATGACAGCCGAGCAAACTGTTGATTCGGTTATAACGATGATAAAAAAGATTGAAAAAAAGCGAAACAAAAAAGGACATCCTTTTTACTTGGCTTGTAAATATATAGTAGGACCTTTTTACCGTCTGTTTACCAGAATCAATGTCATTGGCAAAGAAAATATTCCAAAAAACGGCGGAGCTCTTATTTGCTGTAACCACATTGGTATAAGCGATATATTTCTATTAGGCGTAACCTTCCCTCGTCAAATTCATTTTCTTTCTAAAAAAGAGTGGTTCTCAATACCTGTGTTTAAATCTCTTATAAGTGCGCTCGGAGCTATCAAGCTCGACAGAGGTGGAAAAGACGTAGGCGCATTAAAAAATGCAATAAATACGCTTAATGCAGGAAAATTAGTTGCCATATTCCCTCAAGGTCATCGTCAACCGGGTATAAATCCTGCAATGACTCCAATCAAAAACGGTGCAGGTCTTATTGCATACCGTTCCGGATCTGACGTTATCCCCGTGTGCATAAGAACGAAAGATGTAAAATATAGGTTTATGCGTAAAATCGACATTATAATAGGCAAACCGATGAAGCATTTGGAGCTTGGATTTGACAACGGAGGCTCTGCAGAATACAAAGATGCTACGGATAAAATATTCGCGAGGATTTGTGAGCTTGGCGGTTACAATGTACTCCCTGAAGTAGGTAACGGTGACGGTAAATGAAAATAACTCTGTCCAAAAATTCAGGCTTTTGTCCCGGCGTTAAAAGAGCTGACATCGAAATCCGAAAGCTTTTAAACATTCGCAAATCAAATGAAGAGATATACACTCTCGGAGATATTATCCACAATCAACATTACACAGATGAGCTTGCTTCTCTCGGGGTAAAAAATACATCCTTTGAAAAAATTGAAGAACTTATCGAAAATCGAACGGATAAAAACATAATCGTGGTCATACGCACGCACGGCATTCCGAAAGAACAAGATCAAAAGCTTAGAAATCTTGAGGTGCTAAACAAAAATTTCAAGGTTCTGGATATGACGTGCCCTTCGGTTAAAAGAATTCATAAAATTGTTGAACAAAATACGAACGAAAATACATGTTTTCTCTTATTTTGCAACGAAAATCATCCCGAAGCAATAGGAATTATGAGTTACGCCAAGGGAGAAAAGCACGCTATTTCTACTTCCAAAGACATTGAAAATATTGATTTTCAAGGCAAAGTTCCTATTTTGTGCTCTCAAACGACCGAAAATTTGGAAATTTTTGCAGAAATTAAAAAAAATTTAAAAAAACTATGTACAAATGCAATTTTTTTTGATACAATATGTAGTGTCACTGAAAATCGTCAGAATGAAGCAATAAGAATTGCCAAAGAATCCGATTGCATGATAATCATAGGCGGAAAGGAAAGCTCGAATACGCGTAAACTGTATGAGCTATGTTCAAAAAATTGCCCTTCTGCTATATGGATAGAATCCGCAAAGGACTTGTTAGCTGATTTTCCTGACCGCGCAGAATGCGTAGGAATAACCGCAGGCGCTTCCACACCTGACGGTATAATAACGGAGGTTATAAAAGTTATGGAAAACAAAGAAATGGACTTCGAGACACTTCTCGAGGACACACTCAAAACTTTACATACAGGAGATACAGTTAACGGTATAGTTTGCACTATCGGCGACAATGAGATCAAGCTTGATCTCGGCGTAAAAGTTACCGGAGTTCTTACTAAAGAACAAATCACAGACGACCCCAATGCAAATCTCCGTGATATGTTCAAGGTAGGAGACGAGATTGCTGTATTTGTTATCAGAGTTGATGATAAAGCAGGCCTTGCAACCGTATCAAAGAAAAGAGTTGATGCTGATAACAGTTGGATCGTTGTTAAGGAAGCTTTTGACAATGAAGAAATTCTAGAAGGCAAGGTAGTATCTGCTAACAAGGGCGGTGTTATTGTATCCGCACTCAATAATTCTATATTCGTTCCCGCTTCGCAGACAGGCGTTGCAAAGGGTGCTGACTTCTCTGCTCTTGTAGGAACAACTCAGAAAGTTAAAATTATTGAATTCGATGTAAATAAAAAACGCGCACTTGGATCAATTAAGGTAGTTCTCAATGCTGAAAAGCAGGCTCGCGAGGATGCTATCTGGGCAACTCTTGAGGTTGGCAAGCATTATGAAGGAACAGTTAAAAACCTTGCTGCTTACGGAGCATTTGTTGATATCGGCGGTGTTGACGGTATGGTTCACAATACCGAGCTCTCTTGGAAGAGAATAAAGCATCCTTCACAAGTAGTTTCTGTCGGTCAGAAAATAGAAGTTTTCATCAAGGAGCTTGATGCCGAAAAGAGACGCATCACCCTTGGATATAAGACCGAAGAAATGGATGTTTGGTATCAGTTCGTTAAAGTTCATGAGGAAGGCGAAATTGTTTCAGGTAAAATCGTTTCTCTCACTCCCTTTGGTGCTTTTGCAGAAGTAAGCGAAGGTGTTGAAGGTCTTATCCACATTTCCGCAATATCCACTCAGAGAATCAACGCTCCTGCTGACGTTCTCAACATAGGCGATGTAGTTGACGTTAAAATCATTAAGATTGATGACGAAAACCGTAAGCTTTCCCTTTCTATTCGCGCTATCACGGAAGCTGCCGAAAAGGCGGCCGCTGCCGAAGCACGCGCTGCTGAGCTTGCTGCAAAAAGAGCAGAAGAAGAGGCTGAAGCAAAAAGAATCGCTGAAGAAAGAGCTGATATGGCTCCCTACATCGTAGGTTCTATAGACTAATATCTAATATGCGAACGAGCGCTCGTTACCTCCTATCGGTAAGAGCGCTCCTTTTGTGTAAACAAAAAAATCGGCTGTCTCAAGTGCGACAGCCGATTTTTTTAGTCTAGTTCTTTTTTACCGGTGTAAAGCTCGTAATATCTTCCTCCGAGCTTTAACAGCTCATCGTGAGTTCCCCTTTCAATTATCTCACCGTTTTCAAGAACCATTATAGCATTTGCGTTACGTACAGTTGAAAGTCTGTGCGCGATAACAAATGTCGTTCTGTTTTTCATAAGTCTATCCATTCCGTGCTCTATATGACGCTCTGTTCTTGTATCGACAGAAGAAGTTGCTTCATCAAGTACAAGTATCGGTGCCTTCGAAAGTGCCGCTCTGGCTATGTTCAAAAGCTGGCGCTGACCTTGCGAAAGATTAGCTCCATCTCCCTCGAGGACGGTATCATAACCATTCTCAAGTCTTATGATAAAGCTATGTGCTGAAGCAGTTTTAGCGGATTCAATAACCTCTTCATCTGTTGCGTCAAGTCTTCCGTATCTGATATTTTCCATAACGGTACCTGTGAACAAATGTGTATCCTGAAGAACCATTGCTATATTCTTACGAAGATATTCGCGTTTATAATTTTTTATAGGTTGACCGTCAATTGTTATTTCACCTGAATTTATATCGTAGAATCGGTTGAGAAGATTTGTAACAGTGGTTTTTCCTGCTCCTGTTGAACCAACAAATGCTATTTTTTGCCCCGGATGAGCGTAAAGCGATATGTTTTTCAGAACATCTTTGCCGGAAACATATCCAAACGTAACATTATTTAGAACCACGTCACCGGAAATAGGAGTTTCCAAAGCCAAAGATACATCCTCTTCTTCAGGATCTGCATCCATAACGGCAAATACTCTTTCAGCTCCTGCCAGAGCACCGAATATTGTCGACATTTGATTTGATACATTATTAATGGGCATAGAGAATTTTCTGGAATAACCTGCAAAAACAGTAAGTGCTCCAGGCGTAAGTCCCGACGTACACATAAGAACTGCACCGAGACCAACGGTTATACCGTAGCAAACCTGACTTGAATTACCCATAATGGGTCCCATAACACCGCCCCAAAACTGTGCGTTAAATTGCTTGTCGCGCAGATCTTCATTTAATAATACAAATTCTTCCTCGCAAACGTTTTCATGGTTAAACACCTTGATAACCTTCTGACCGTTTACGGTTTCTTCTATATATCCGTTAATTGCGCCTATTGCCGCTTGCTGTGAAACATAATGCTTGGAAGAAAGCTTACCTATAATAGAACCGCCTCTTATAAAAACAGGAATAAACGCAACTGTTACAAGTGTCAGCCATACATTTGTGGTTAACATAAATGTAAATGTACCTATTATAGTTATTGCACCCGAAACTAACGATAACAACGAATTATTGAGCATTATATCTATGTTATCTATATCGTTTGTAAATCGGCTCATTATTTCGCCTGTATGGTGTGTATCGAAATATTTCACAGGAAGCTTTTGTAGCTTTTCAAAAAGATCGTTTCTTAATGATTGTATCGCATTGTGAGAAATATAACGCATTATAAGACCTTCGATGTATGAACATACCGTCGAAATCAGATATATGATAGCAAGAATAATAGTAGCTATTAAAATGTAAAAGCTTACATATGCAAATTTCGAGGAAAGAAGCTCGGATATAAAATCAATTTTTGTTATTGAAGTTATAACATTATGAGCTACTCTTTCTGCAGAACTAAGCTCAATGGATGACTTTTCGAGCAGTTCTTCAACCATTTCAGCAGATGTTACGGAAGACGGACTTGCGAAAAGCGCTAGCGAAAGCATAGTTATTACAGGAGCTAACATATACGAGCCAATAAGTGAAGTAACCGCAGTAACAAACATACAAAGCAACACAAAGAATAATTTTAATTTGTGCGCACTGACATAAGTTAAAAGACGCCCGATAGTTTTTTTGAAGTTTTTAGGCTTACCGCCGCCGCGCATACCCGGACCGCGTCTTCCTCCGGGACCATGCATCATGGGCATGCGACGGTTTGAATTTTCCTTTCCGGAGTTGTTATACCTTGATTGCAATTCTTCAAGTGATCTTGCCATTATAACACCTCCTCACTTGATTTTTCATTCTGTGAATAATATATTTCATTATATTCTTTATTGTTTTTCAGCAGCTCATCATGCGTTCCATCGCCTGTTATGCATCCATCGTTCACAACTATTATACGGTCAGCATCCTTTACCGAGGATATTCTTTGAGCTATAATAATCTTTGTACATCCCGGAAGCTCATTTCTGAAAGCTTCCCGTATATGGCTCTCTGTGGCGGTATCTACTGCGCTCGTCGAATCATCCAAAATCAGTATTTTAGGTTTTTTCAACAAAGCCCTCGCAATACAGAGACGTTGCTTCTGTCCGCCTGATACGTTATTTCCGCCCTTATCCAACATAGTTGAATAGCCTTCCTTAAAGGACTGTATGAAATTATCTGCTGCAGCATGCTTTGCTGCTTTTTGGATCTCTTCCTCGGAAGCTTCATAATCGCCCCATCTCAAATTATCTGAAATACTTCCTGAAAATAAAAGATTTTTTTGCAAAACCATACCTATTCCGTCACGCAAGTTTTTCAAAGAATAGTCTTTTACATCAACTCCATCGACAAGAACAGCTCCCTCATCCACATCGTAAAGTCTTGGAATCATAGAAACAAGAGTTGTTTTACCGCATCCGGTCGAACCGATAATTCCTACTGTTTCTCCTGATTCTATATTTAGATTGATATTATTCAAAACGAGTTCATCATTGTTTTTATAATAACGAAATTTAACGTTTCTGAATTCAATTTTACCTCTGTTTACCGTTTTATCGTAAGCTTTCGCTTTATCATCAGTGATATCTATTTTTTCGTCTAGCACCTCCGAAATTCTTCGTCCCGAAGCCATAGCACGTGATGCAGTTGTGAAAAGAATTGATACCATCATAACGGAATTAAGTATTTGGTTAACGTATGTAATAAACGCGCTAAGATCCCCTACATCCATAGCTCCGCTGAGAACATCAGCATGACCCGACCATATGATTATTACAATGGTAGTGTACATAAATATATTCATAATCGGTGCCATAAGAAGCATTAGCTTAGATGCACGAAGCGACGCTGACTTAAGCTCGGAATTTGCAATGTTGAATTTTTCGTTTTCCTTATTCTCTCTTACAAATGACTTAACAACTCTTACATTCGTTACATTTTCTCCCACAGTCGAGTTAAGATTATCAATCTTAGCTTGTACGCGCGAAAATCTCGGCAATGCCGTCACAATCAAGCCTATAAGGCTAAACAGCATAAGAGGAACAGTTACAGCTAAAGTCACAGATAACGGCGGATTAATAGAGATAGCCATTATAATAGCACCTATCATAATTCCTGGAGAGCGAAGCGCCATTCTCAGTAGCATATTAACAAAGTTCTGAAGCTGAGTTACGTCGTTTGTTAGTCTTGTTATCAGTGAACCTGTCGAAAATTTATCGATATTCGAGAAGGAATATTTTTGAATAGCTTTATATGTATCACTTCGCAAATCAGCAGCAAAATTTACCGAAGCTTTAGCTCCGAAATAAGCGCCTCCTATTCCTCCGAGCATCATCAATAAAGCGCAAAGTATCATTTCAATTCCAATTGTTATACCAACACCTATACCATTTGCTCCGTTATTGATGGCAGTTTTGAGAAGATTTGGCATAATCACTTCTCCAGCAACTTCAACAAGCATACAAATAGGCCCGATAATAAAATAGAGCAAATACGGTTTTACGTATTTATACCATCTTTTCATAAGTTCTCATTCCTTTCCAAAAACTTTTCAAGATTGGCGCGTACTCGGGAAAGGCAACTTACGAATACTCCGATGTCCTCATCGCTTATTCCCTCAAACGCATAACTGTCAACATTTGTAAAATGCTTTTTTGTTAGCTGGACTATCTCTCTGCCTTTATCAGTTATTGATATTTCATTGAATCGATTGTCCTTTCCTGCAGTTCTCAGGATAAGACCATCTTTTTCAAGCTTAGAAAGAGCACCCGTCATCGCCGCTTGCGTAATGCCAAGATGCTCGGCTATCTCCTTTTGCGACTTGAATTTATCTGCTCTTGCAAGCTTCATCAACACCTGATGCCGGATTCTGTGAATGCCTATATTATTAACAACTACCGTATCAATGACCTTTTTGTGCATATGAGTTGTACGCATCATATCGCCGACGACCATATGTATTTGTTCTTCTGTCATAATTTTCTCCTTTAGATAATTAACCTCTTAATTATTAACCACTTAATTATATCACACAAAAAAACACAAATCAATAGTTTTTCGGTTATTTTTCTGTTTATTTTCCATACAAATTGCTTTTTTAATTTTTTTGTGGTACAATTAATTAAAACACTGCTAAATAACAAAACATCCTAAGGAAAATTTAAATCATGAAACACACAACATTATGCTACATAGAAAAAGACAGATCATACTTGATGCTTCATAGAATAAAGAAGAAAAATGATGAAAATCAGGATAAATGGGTTGGTATTGGAGGCAAGCTTGAATACGGAGAAAGCCCTTTTGACTGCATAAGGCGAGAAGCGAAGGAAGAAGTCGGATTAACTCTTAATTCCCTGCGCTACTGCGGTATTATAACATTCGTTTCAGATATATACGGTACAGAATATATGCATCTTTTTCATTCAGATAATTTTTGTGGGACACTCCCCTATGAATGCGATGAAGGCATACCATGCTGGGTAAAGAAAAATGAAGTTGCAAACCTACCTATCTGGGAAGGTGATAAAATATTTTTAAAGCTTTTAGACGAAGAAAAGCGTTTCTTTTCGCTCAAACTGGAATATAATGGCGATAAACTCATATCTCATACTTTGGAATTTTAACAAAAGGGCTGTCTCAAACTCGAATCTGAGACAGCCACTTTATTATTTATTTTTTAAAAGTTTTTTTCGATTTTTATAGTCAGGCATATAAGTTGAGACAATTGCATAAAACTTTGCCGAATGATTCATTTCTTTAAGATGAGCAAGCTCATGTACTACAACATACTCCCGAGCTTCTTCCGGGTATTGCATCAAAAGGTAAGAAAAACTTATATTCTTTTTCGAAGAGCAAGAGCCGAATCTGGTTTTTGCAGAAGTAATTGTTATTTTATTATATGAAAGTCCCATTATTTCACTGTAATATTTACATTTCTCATTAAAATACGTTCTTGCGCTCTTTTTTAAAGCTTTAATTTCGCTGTCAGTTAGCGAAGGCATTTTTTCGCACGACTCTTTTTCCTTGGAAATTGATTTTTTTATCCAATCACTATGCTTTATTACTATATCCTTCAGCTCACTGACAGAGATACCCATAGGAGCTCTGACTATTACCTTGCCTTCTTTTACCTTTATACAAACGGTTTTTCTATTGGAATAAATAACATCAAAATTCATTTTATACCCCAAGACTTTAATGATATTATTGTATCACACTTTAAAATAAAAGTAAACCCGAACTTTAAATTTTCTAATCGTTATGAAGATAGCACGATGAATTAAATTGTTTTTTTCGTCTGCCTCTTCCGATATATATACCTTCTTCTATATAATTTTCAAAATACGGAACATTATAATCATCCCCGAGCGGTAAGCTTCCATCTATTTCGTAATATACATAATCTGCGTCGGTAATAATTATTTCTTTTGGGAAATGCCTTGTATTGATTTTCAAAAGCGAAACTTCACTCAAGTATTCCTCAGGGCACCCGTCGGTAGCTATTGCTTCTGTTAAGAAATCGTATTTACATAATATGTGTACCTCACATAAACCTTCCGGTTTGTTATCATTAGTGAAATACCCGATATCCAATCTTACACCTCTTGGGTCTTTCATGCAATTAGGACTGTACAGCTTTCCGGAATCCTTGCAATATTCGTACCTTTTCAACCCGGACAGAGAAAAGCTTTTTATATCTTCGTCATTTATTCCCGAAAGTAACTTTTTGTGTATGGATTTCATAACGTTATCCCATATTTTTACATGCGTAACCGATAAATTTCCTATTGCCTGGTCTGAATCCCTGTAACCGCACCATATACCTGCCGTAAGATATGGTGTATATCCCACGAAAATTCTATCCTTGTCGTCACCTGATGTTCCTGTTTTTCCTGCGGTGTCAATATTATATTTCAACGTTACCGCTGATGCTGTACCGTTTGATGTGACATTCATCAAGAGCTGATTCATAATTCTTGAACATTCTTTTGAAAAGATTCTCTTTTCTTCGGGTAAATTATCAATAATGAGATTTCCGTTTTTATCATAAACGTAAATAAAGCTTCTTCCTTGAGTCAGTACTCCGTCTGACGGAAAAACGGTATATGCTTCTGTCAATTTTCTTAAGCTTACTCCATAACTCAATTGTCCGAGAGCAAGAGGCGATGAAGCTAAGTCGGTTAAAGAGGTACTGCCGGTATTGCTATGTCTGACAAGCGTATCAAATCCAAAATCGTACTTAAGACTTCTGTATATTTCTTCCGCACCGAGCATTTCATATAGTCTTACGGCAACTGTATTTTTTGAAACTCTTAGGGCATCTTTTATATTTGTAAGTCCGTCGTAAACTCTCGGATAATTCTGAGGATATTCAATATACCGTCCTCCGCTTTTTATGAATTCCACCGGAACATCATCAAAAACAGTTGACCAATTAATTCTACCGCTATTGATGAGCGGAGCATACAAAGCAATCGGCTTTAAACTTGAGCCCGGAGTATGCGGTGTAAGAGCCAAATTCAAAAGCTTATCTGCTTGTTTTTTTCCCACAGAACCTACTATTCCCAATAAGTTTCCATTCAAGGAATCGCATATAACCATTGAGTAGTCTAAACCCTTATTAACCTCTGCGGGAAAATTATTTTTATCTTCAAAATATGCCTCTAATTCCTTCTGAACAATAGGATTTTGAGTTGTATAAATCCTAAATCCGCCATTATAAAGTAATGTTTGTGCAGCTGAATAAGATATTTTATATTTTTCACAAATAGCAGAAATAACATCATTATTTACAGTTTCTATAAACCATGATTTTGCTTCATCATACTCTTCACAGACAGGTAAAATATTAAGAGGTTCATTAATAGCATTCGAGTACTCTTCCTCTGATATTACAGATGATGAATACATACAAAAAAGCACATCATTTCTTTTCTTTTGGCATTCATCCGGATTTTTATGAGGGTTATATCTGGTTGGAGCATTTGTTATCCCAACTATCGTTGCCGCCTCTGCCAATGTTAATTCCATAGGCGATTTACCGAAATAAGTTTCAGAGGCTGAACGTACACCGTAAAGATTTTCACCCATAGGTATAATATTAATATACAACTCTAAGATTTCATCTTTAGTGTGATTATTTTCTATGTTATAGGCCC
>JAZRHO010000079.1:0-84159 GCA_045644805.1 Eubacteriales bacterium
GTGTATCTTCCTTCTTCTTGAAAGCTCCACCCATGCCTGCCTTAGCATCCATGATTTCGTTTGCGAGTCTTTCAGCCATGGTGTTCTCACCACGGGATCTGGAATAGTTGATTATCCAGCGAAGACCAAGTGTCTGTCTACGCTCTGCGCGTACCTCCATAGGTACCTGATAGTTAGAACCACCGACTCTGCGAGCCTTTACTTCAAGAACGGGCATTACGTTCTCAAGAGCTGCAGTGAATACGTCAAGTGCGTTCTCTCCGCTTTTTGCTTCGATCATAGCGAATGCTTCATAAACTATCTTCTGCGCAACACCCTTCTTACCGTCGTACATAACGTTGTTAACAAGCTTAGTTACAAGCTTGGAGTTATACAACGGATCGGGCAATACGTCTCTTTTGGAAATTTTACCTCTTCTAGGCACTGTACTTCCCTCCTTCATAAAATAATGATATCATAGGTACTCGAATGTTTTTCAATTCGTTAGTGCTCGTTTTGCGATTCAAAGTTAAACATCTATATCATCACAGCACGTGAGCACATATTTTGTCCGAAATCGTACCTTTTAATTATTTCTTCGGACGCTTTGCTCCGTACTTGGAGCGGCTCTGCTTACGGTTAGCAACACCCTGAGTATCAAGCGTACCACGAATAATGTGATAACGTACACCGGGAAGGTCACGAACACGGCCACCACGAATAAGAACAACCGAGTGCTCCTGAAGGTTGTGTCCGATACCGGGAATGTAAGATGTAGCTTCCATTCCGTTTGTAAGTCTTACTCTGGCAATCTTACGAAGAGCCGAGTTAGGCTTCTTAGGTGTTACGGTCGTTACCTTAGTGCAAACGCCTCTCTTCTGGGGCGAGGTCTTATCTGTAGCTTCATTACGAAGAGAGTTAAAGCCTCTCTGGAGTACAGGGGTCTTTGACTTGTACGCCTTGTCGCTACGACCTTGTTTTACGAGCTGGTTAAAGGTTGGCATGATTTTCCTCCTTCTTCAAGATATAGTGTTTATATCAATCTAAAACGGTAAATGCCTTACCGCCAAAGATTAGCAAATTAACACCGAAAAAAGGGCATAGTTACCCCTATTCCACGGTGATACCGATATATTTTAACACTTAAGCGAACGAATGTCAATAGATTTTTCAAAAAAATTTTTGTTTTCCGAAAAAAGTATTCCTCATTTTTCGCGAAAATACTTTCGAGCGCGTACTCTTAATTAAAAGCAGATTTGAAATCTCTACTGCTCACATTTCGCGAAAGAAGCGAGTGAGAAAGTGAATTTCAACTGTTCAAAATTTTTCTCACATGGTACTCCATACCTTGAAAGAAGCGAAACCGATGGACTGTTTGCTTTTTTCACCTCGGCATTTATTTTCAAAAGACCTATTTGTTTTCCGACCTCAATAAGCCCTTCGAAAATTTTGCTCCCTATACCACGATTCTGATATTGAGGCAAAACTCGAAATGAGATATATGCCGTGCCTCTTCCGTCAAAACCATAAAGACATCCTTCTCCAACGAAAACATTATTTCCTTCTTCGTTCAATCTCGTGGCAGCAAATGTCATTGCTGTACCGCGTTCAAATTCTTCTCTGACGGCAAAAATAAAATCTTCACCTTTCCCATTCGGAATATCGCAGCACATACTATAACCAAAATGTAAATTTAAGTTCTCATTTTTCACAAGTTTTTCGTAATCATCCGAGTACGCCATGGCAAACTCTCCGAGATATACATCATCAGATAACACTTCTGGAAGCTCATCACAAAGCATACATTCTGTATAAATACGAATCATATGAGTGCCGTCATCTGAGCTATCTATATCATAATGCTCAGCACCGCGCAAGGCAAGATCAAGCTCTTCATCAAGAAGGTCGATTATTACCTCTTGAATTTCTTCAAGCCTGCAATACTCACTTATTTCAATGAAAGCAGCACTTATGTCAGCGGAATCGCAGAGAGAATACGGAGGGCTGAAATAATAACCTGCCTCTTCGGAAAAGTATCTGAATATGAGCGCCCCGTGCGAATATGCAAAGGCAACCTCAATTCCTTCCTCATCACCGCAGAATGATCCGGTAAATTCACGCGCAGCATCGCGTTCATCATCCGTCAAGGTGTACTCCGTGTAAAATTTTTCCGCATCAAAAAACTTAATTTTCATACAATTATTTATCCTCTGACTGCAGCTCTATCTTAAGCGAAAATACTCGCTCGCCCTTTGATTTTTTCTCCGCGTAGGAAAGCGAAGCGCCCATAGCTTTGCAAAGTTTTTTTGCCGTACGAAGTCCAATGCCACTGCTCTCTGTCTGTCCTGCATTTTCAGCTACAAAATTCTCAAACGCTATAAACACTTTACCTTTGACTTCATATGCACGAATATTTATGCTTTTCTGCTTATCTGCGTATTTATATATATTAGAAAAGACATTATCTATAACTCTCATGAGCTTGGGTGCATCAGCCATAACACGGGTATCGGGATTTATTGCAATTTCACTGCTCACCTCATACGACTTCTCAATAAGAAGCAAGACATGCTCCGAAATAAGCTGCTCTGCCAGCAGCTTTGCGTCATAATTCTGAATATCCGCATCAATTCCTTTTCCGGAAACGAGAAAATATTTAAACATATCGTCAGAGAGTTCTTTAAGGTGCATGGCTGTAATCTCCGAGGCATGAAGATATTCGCTCATAGCTTCGTCGGCAGACGTTTCCTTCATAATGTCTATATATCCCAAAAGAACGGTAAGCGGTGTACGGATATCATGTGACATTGCCGTTATAAGCTCGGCATTCGCTTCAAGAGCTTCCTTTTCTTTTCTTAAACTCTCAAGCAATGACGCTCTCATTTGCTCGACATTACGTGTGAGGACCGCTAACTCATCGTTCCCCTTGTCAGTGCGTATAACCTTATTCATATCCGATTCATAAACCACACGGACATCTTTTGCGAGCCTCGCTATTTTAGTTGTAATACGACTGAAATACAGCATCAGTACAACGACAAAAACAAGCACGCCCCCCACTAAAGAGGCAATATTTGCCACATCATAGTATAAATATTCCGTGAAGTCAACGACCGAAACCAAAAGCGTACCGTCGCTGAATTCTATTGGTAAAAGTCCGTTTTTCTCAGCCCCCGCAAGAATTTCCTCACGCGTGGGATAATTGACAGTTATAGATCCTTGAATCGGAGCCTGCCCGGCATTATCCGAATTACCTGTATTTCCATTTCTCTCCGATTCAACATCGGTATTCGAGTTATCTCCATCCTTTTCATCAACCGGTTCTTTTTCAAGATCAGCACTTCCGTCAAAGAAAAGATAACCGTCTTTGTAAAGAAACAGATATACATTTCTATTATCTTGCATCCAACGAGAAATCAAGCTTGTGTCATTCGAAGATACCTTGTTTTTGCTAACATATGTTTGCAAATCTTGGATATACCTATCATATCTCTCGGATTGTGACTGCTCCGAATTGTATTTTCGTTCAATCCAATAATTTATCAATGCTCTGGATGTTATCCAAACAAGAGCAAAGAGCAATGATGCAAGAACGATAACCGCAAGCATTCTCACTGCAAGAGTATTTATATCTAGATTGAATTTTCTTTTTTTGCTCTCAGTCAATTTGATATCCCCTTCCCCAAACAGTTCTTATAATTTTGGGAGCCGAAGGAGTGTCTTCAAGCTTTCTTCTGAGAGAAAGCATATGTACTGTTATCGTATTTGACGCAGTCGCAAGAGGAAGCTCTCCCCATACAGATCGATAGATTTCATCTGCACTTACAGCTCTTTGTCTATTAGAAGAAAGATAGAGCAAAATATCCATCTCTTTATCGCGTATATCTATTTTTTCACCGAACTTGAAAACTTCACGCGTCTCGGGATTAATAATTACTCCGAATCCGAGTTTTATTACGTCCTTTTGCGTTTCAAATTTACCTGCATATTGATTATAACGTCTCGTAAGGGCGTCTACCTTCATAAGAAGCTCTTTCGCGCCAAAAGGCTTTACTAAGTAATCATCGCCTCCAACATCATATGCCGACTCCTTGTCTTTATCCAAGGATTTTGCGGTTAAAAACAACACGGGTACTGCCGAAAAGTTTCTTATCTTACGAACCGTTTCAACTCCGGAAAGCTTTGGCATCATAATATCCATAATGCAAAGATCTATGGAAGCATCTGCCGAAAGCATCTCCAACGCAGCTTCTCCGTCTGCCGCTTCAATAACGGTATGACCGTGTCCGGAAAGAAGTAATGTCAAAATTTTTCTTATTTCCTTTTCATCATCCGTAACCAAAATTTTCATTCGAACAAAATTCTCCCTTAAGGATTGATTTGCTTTATTGTATCATATTTTTATATGTTTTGCAAGTAAAAAATAGGGGTTGTCTCAAACACGCGTTCGAGGCAACCCCTTTGATAAAATGTTCTATCTATTAATAATTCTCTTTTCTTACTTCGAAGAAGCTCTGAGGATGAGCGCATACAGGGCATGCAAGAGGAGCTTTAAGACCCATTACAAGATGTCCGCAATTACGGCACTCCCACATAGTCATTTCACCCTTAGCAAATACTTCCTGCATATCTACGTTGGAGAGAAGCTTGCGGTATCTTTCTTCGTGAGCCTTCTCGATAGCAGCTACCATTCTGAACTGATTTGCAAGTGCCTTGAAGCCTTCTTCCTCTGCTTCCTTTGCAAAAGTATCATACATATCAGTCCACTCGTAGTTCTCACCTTCAGCAGCAGATGCGAGATTTTCAGCAGTAGTACCAAGTCCACCGAGAGCCTTGAACCAAAGCTTTGCATGTTCTTTTTCGTTTTCTGCCGTTTCTGTAAATATAGCAGCTATCTGCTCGTAGCCTTCTTTCTTAGCAACTGATGCAAAGTAGGTGTATTTGTTTCTCGCCTGAGATTCGCCTGCAAAAGCAGTCATGAGATTTTTTTCGGTTTTAGTTCCCTTAAGTTCCATTAGTTTCTTCTCCTTAGTTTAAATAGATTTTTTATTTTGGTTTAATTAAAATCGGCCTTTTTAACCAGCTGTTCTGCAATGCTCGCAAACGTAACGGAGTTTCAGCTCATAAGAGTCAATATCTGCGTTGGTCATTTTTTTGAATTCCTCAAGCAGATTTGGTGTCATAATGTCCTTCACGCTGTGACATACGGTGCAAAATAAATGCCCGTGAAGATTGAAGGATGAATCATACATATCCGCTCCGCCTTCCGCTGAAATGCGTCGTATCAATCCTTCTTCTTCCATAGAACGAAGATTATTATAGACCGTAGCTCTCGATATCCCCGGCATCTTCTCTCTTGCAAGAGCAAGTATCTCATCAGCGGTTTTATGCTGACCGAAGCAAGCCTCGGATCGGAAGATCGAAAGCATCAGTGCCCTTTGCTTAGTCATAATAGTCTCCTTTATATTTTAGACGAAGTCTAGTATTTTTGGACTTTGTCTAAAACAATTATATCAGAAGACTTTCTGTTTGTCAACAGTTTTTTTGAATTTTTTCAAACTTTTTAAAAAAATCGTTTGAAGCTTATATTTCCAAATATCCTTTTAATACTTTGAGAACATTAAAAACCCCGTCGATATGGCTTCTTTCATAACCGTGGCTGGCATAAACACCGGCACCGATAAGACCGTGTCGAATATCATGACCCGATCGAAGTGTAGCTTCAACGTCTGAGCCGTAGAAGGGATAAACATCAACCGCATAAGACGCGCCCTCACGCTTTGCCGAATCGATAAGCTTACCTACAACATTATAATTATAAGGGCCTCCTGAATCTTTGGCACATATTGAAACGTCCCTCTCGGTGCATCCAAGCCCCGAACCGACGCATCCCATATCGACACTTATAGCTTCCGTAACTCCGTCAGGTACAGAAGCACTTCCTCCGTGTCCGACCTCTTCGTATACAGTAATATGAACGTAAACTCTGCGCGGCAGGGTTATTTTTTCATTACGTAAAAATTCAGCGAATCCAAGTAGTATGCCAACCGAAAGCTTGTCATCAAGAAATCTGCTTTTTATAAACCCTGACTTTGTGTATCTGAATCTCGGGTCAAATGCAACTATATCTCCGACCTCAATACCCAGATTTTTGGTATCTGTGGCCGAAGAAACATTTTCATCAAGAACGATCTCCGTACTGTCAAAGGTGCGTTTTGTGTCCGAATAAGAAGAATTTACGTGAACAGAGGCATCTATGAGCTGAAGCGTACCTTCGTATATATTTCCAAAGCGGGTATATACCCTTACGTTTTCTGCTTCACCATTTTCAGACCGCATACCGCCAAGAGGAGTAACTCGCAGCCTTCCGTTTCCTTTTATCTCTGCCACCATTGCTCCGAGAGTATCTGTATGAGCCTCAAGCATCAAGGCATCGTCAGTATTCTCTCCGCCAAGATCTATTAAAACTCCGCCTTTATTTGTAACAGATGTTTCGTATCCGAGTTCTTCAAATTTACATTTAATAAAGGATATCGCATGCTCTGTATATCCCGAAGGACTGTCAACCGCTATTATTTGTTCGGTATATTTGATACTTTTTTCTGCATATTCTCTACCAATCGCAACTTTATTCATAAAATACTCCGATTCACATATGGTATTTTAATTATTTTATCACAAAGTCTCTTTGTTTGCAATCAATATTGAGATTATTATTGCCATTATTTTTAATTTTTGTCATTTTGACGGAAATTAATGTTAAAAATCTCCTATTTTTTTCCTAAAAAAGGTTAACTTTCATGAAAAAAAGTGTTGATTTGAGGAAGAAAATGTATTATACTATATAAGTAAAGAAATTCTCATATACTCTTATGTTGTGCTAATAATAAATTGTAATATAAAAGGAGACACTATGCAGACAGTAATACGTCCCGAAAACTTCCGCCGTATCACAACGGAAGAGCTTGCCAACGAATTTATCGATGAGCAGGTTAAAATTCTCAAAGAAACGATTGGTGATAAAAAGGTTTTGCTCGCGCTTTCGGGCGGAGTAGACTCTTCGGTAGTCGCAGCTCTTCTTATCAAAGCTATCGGAAAGCAGCTTGTTTGCGTTCACGTAAATCACGGACTTCTCCGCAAAGGCGAGCCCGAGCAGGTTGTTGAGGTATTCCGAGATCAAATGAAAGCAAACCTTATTTACGTTGATGCGGTTGAGCGTTTCCTTGCAAAGCTTGAAGGTGTTACAGACCCTGAGCAGAAGCGCAAGATAATAGGCAAGGAATTTATAGTTGTATTCGACGAAGAAGCGAGAAAGCTTGACGGAATCGAATTTTTGGCACAGGGTACTATTTATCCCGATATTCTTGAAAGTGACGGTGTTAAAGCCCATCATAATGTCGGCGGACTTCCCGAAGATATGAAATTCAAGCTCGTAGAGCCCTTGGCGCTTCTTTACAAGGATGAGGTGCGTATGGTCGGAGTTGCTCTCGGTCTTCCCCACGCTATGGTTTACCGTCAGCCATTCCCCGGTCCCGGTCTCGGAGTTCGTTGCCTCGGCGCTATTACACGCGACCGTCTTGAGGCGGTAAGAGAATCCGATGCTATTCTTCGCGAAGAGTTTGACAGATGCGGACTTGATAAAACAGTATGGCAGTATTTCACTGCCGTTCCGGACTTCAGATCGGTTGGTGTTAAAGACGGAAAGCGTACTTATGCATACCCCGTAATCATCCGCGCTGTAAATACAACTGACGCTATGAGTGCCAGCATTGAGCCAATTCCTTACGATATTCTTTCTCGTATCACGGACCGCATAATGAACGAGGTTGAGGGTGTAAACCGTGTTCTTTACGACCTCTCGCCAAAGCCTTCAGCCACGATCGAGTGGGAATAAATTCGGAAATCGAGATTATTCTCTAAACCAATTAGAAAGGACCATAATTATGGAAACAAAAGAGCGCAGAGTCGGCACGGTATCCAGAGGTATCCGTTGCCCCATCATTCGAGAGGGTGATGATCTTAAGAAAATCATTTCTGACAGTGTTATAGAGGCTTGTGAATGCGAAGGCTTTGAGCTTCGCGACAGAGATGTTATCTCCATGACCGAATCCATCGTTGCAAGAGCTCAGGGAAACTATGCAACGGTTGACGATATTGCAGAGGACATAAAAAGCAAATTCGGTGATGAAACAATAGGCGTAATATTTCCTATTCTTTCCAGAAACCGCTTTTCTATTTGCTTAAAGGGTATCGCCAGAGGAGCAAAGAAAATAGTTCTTATGCTTTCTTATCCTTCGGATGAGGTAGGAAATGAGCTCGTCAGCCTTGATAAGCTTGACGAGGCAGGTGTCAATCCTTACAGCGACGTTCTTTCCTTAGAAAAATATCGTGAGCTTTTCGGAGAAAACAAGCATGAGTTCACCGGAGTTGACTATGTTGCGTATTACTCAGATATAATCAAAGCAGAGGGAGCGGAGGTAGAGGTTATCTTCGCGAACCGTCCTCAAGCTATTCTTGCATACACGGATTGTGTTTTAAACTGTGATATTCATACACGGGTGCGTACAAAGCGCATACTCAGATCCGCAGGCGCAAAGCTTGTTTACGGTATTGACGAAATTCTTCGTCAATCGGTAAACGGATCGGGTTACAATGAAAAATACGGTCTTCTCGGCTCTAACAAATCAACTGAGGACAAGATAAAGCTGTTCCCACACGAATGCCGTCAGCTCGTTTTAGATATTCAAAAGGAGATTTTGGAAAGAACAGGCAAGCACGTTGAAGTAATGGTTTACGGAGACGGAGCATTTAAAGATCCCCAAGGTAAGATATGGGAGCTTGCCGATCCGGTAGTTTCTCCGGCTTATACAGACGGTCTTATAGGAACACCCAATGAGCTTAAGCTCAAATATCTTGCAGACAATGATTATAAAGATCTTTCGGGTGATGCTCTTAAAGAAGCCATCTCCAACAGCATCAAATCGAAAAGCGAAAATCTTGTCGGTAATATGGCATCTCAAGGAACAACGCCACGTCAGCTTACAGATCTTATAGGTTCGCTTTGTGATCTTACCAGCGGATCGGGTGACAAGGGCACGCCTGTTGTCCTCGTTCAGGGTTATTTCGATAATTATACTAGTTAATAAAAACGCAACGGCGCTTGGTATAACACAAGCGCCGTTCGCTTCAAGAAAGAAGGAAAAACGATCATTTTAAAACAAAAGTTTACATTATTCAAGCAAAAATACATCGGAGATAAAGATTTTTACAAGCATGTATTTCAAATTACAATCCCAATTATTATTCAAAACGGGATAACAAATCTAGTCTCTCTTTTAGACAATATTATGGTAGGAACGCTGGGAACGGAATCTATGTCAGGCGTTTCTATTGTAAATCAGTTTATTTTCGTTTTCAATCTCCTTATTTTCGGATCTATATCTGCTGCGGGAATTTACGTAGCGCAATTTTACGGAAGCCGCGACTCTGACGGACTTCGTTATTCATTCAGATTTAAATTTCTTATAACCTTGATTGCAGCAACAATCGGTACGCTAATCCTTTTAATTTTTCACGAACAGCTTATAAACCTATTCTTACACGATAGCGAAAGTACAGGAGATTTGGCTCTAACCCTTGATTTCGGAAAAGAATATCTTTTCGTTATGCTTATAGGGCTTATTCCATATGCGGTCTCACAGGTCTACGCTTCGACACTAAGAGAAACGGGCGAGGTTGTTCTTCCTATGATAAGCTCAATCGTTGCCGTCGTCAGCAATTTTATCTTAAATTTCGTTCTCATTTTTGGATATCTTGGTTTACCGGCACTTGGTGTAAAGGGCGCTGCCATTGCCACCGTGGCATCAAGATTTATTGAGCTTTTAGTCCTTGTAATCTACTCCCATAAAAACAGTTCCAGATTTGAATATTTAAAAGGCTTATATTCATCCTTCAAAATACCGAAAAAGCTTTTCAAAGAGATAATTCTCAAGGGAATCCCGCTTATATGCAACGAATTCTTATTCGGTCTTGCCCTTACAATGCGCAACCAATGCTACTCAACGAGAGGACTTGACGCGGTTGCCGCGCTCAATATTTCAAGCACCATTTTTAATCTTTTCAGCGTAGTATACATATCTCTCGGCTCATCAATTGCTATAATAGTCGGAAATAAACTCGGTGAGGGATGCATAGAAGAAGCAAAGGACAAAGACAGAAAGCTCATCGCGTTTTCCGTCATTATGGGAGTTATTCTTACTATGCTTATGATTATCTGTTCCCTCTTCTACCCGCATATATACAAGACGACAGATGACGTAAAAAATCTTGCTTCCTTTATGATGATAACGTCAGGACTTACAATGCCCTTCTGTGCATTCTCAAACGCTTCGTACTTCACTCTGCGTTCGGGCGGAAAGGTGCTTATAACTATACTTTTCGACAGTGTTTATATGTGGACTGTTGTTATGCCGACGGCGATAATATTCGCATATCTTACAAGAATAGATATAATTCTTCTGTTCCTCATATGTCAAAGCACTGATATCTTTAAAACTGTTTTCGGTGCTGTATTACTGAAGAGAGGAACTTGGGCAAATGCAATTGTCGCAGACAAGGAATTAAAAGAATAAAAAACGAACCCTAGCTATCTTGCCTTCATCCTTTGATTCTTCAATCCGAGCATTTCAGAAAAATCTGCCTTTGTTTCATTAACAGCCGGCAGATTTTTTATTGTTATTCGCACAGTGCAAAAACACTATTTTAATGCTTTTGATAATTTTTTGTCAAACTTTGCGAAATGCTCTTGATTTTTATTTGTAAATATATTATAATATGTAATACGGATTTAAATAAATACATACACGGAAGGTAAAACATCATGAAAATAACTGTATGCATAGGAAGTTCTTGCCACATCAAGGGATCTCGTCACGTAGTTGAGGATCTTCAGGAACTTATTGCCGCAAACGGAGTTGGCGGCAAAGTTGAGCTCAGCGGAACATTTTGCTTAGGACGTTGCCAGGACGGCGTTTGCGTTCTGCTTGATGACGAATTTCATTCTGTCACACCCGAAACGACCAAAGAATTTTTTGAAAAAGAAGTTCTTGCAAAGCTTTAATCTAAAAAACCGAATCACGAAGCGCAAACACCACGCTTATAATCTTAAGAAAAGAGGACTACCATTATGGTTATCGTAGAGATATGCGTTGGCAGCTCGTGCCACTTAAAGGGCTCAGCAGAGCTCGTTGAATTATGCCAGGCTGAAGTGGAAAAAAACAATCTTGACGATGATATCATGCTCATGGGAAGCTTTTGCACAGGCCAGTGCAACCGCCAGGGAGTGACAATCGCCGTCAATGACGAGATCCACACCGGTATCACCGTGGAGAACTTCAGAGAGTTCTGGAATGAAAAGGTTATGAAACTCGTTGAACAAGAAAGAGGCTGAAAATAAATGAATTGCTTGACGTTAAAGAAATCAAACTGCAAAAACTGCTATAAGTGTATTCGCCACTGTCCCGTTAAAGCAATTCGCTTTTCGGGAAATCAAGCTCACATTATAGGAAACGAATGTATACTTTGCGGACAATGCTTCGTTGTCTGCCCACAAAATGCAAAGCAAATAGTTAATGAAACCGAAAAGGTGAAGGTGCTTATTCAAAGCGGAGCACCTGTTATTGCAAGCATCGCTCCTTCATTTATTGCAAATTACGATGGTGTTGGAATAGAATCTATGAAGGAGGCTCTTCTTAAGCTCGGTTTTGCTGACGTTGAGGAGACTGCCATAGGCGCTACAATAGTAAAAAAAGAATACGAAAGAATGCTTAGAGAGGATAACAGAGATATAATTATAACCTCATGCTGTCACTCTATAAATCTTCTCATACAAAAGTATTTCCCTAAGGAACTTCAATACCTTGCCGATGTTGTCTCGCCTATGCAGGCGCATTGCAAGAAAATAAAAGAAAAAAATCCGAATGTAAAAACAGTCTTTATCGGTCCGTGTGTCGCTAAAAAAGATGAAGCGGAATATTACGAGGGTATCGTAGATGCTGTTCTTACATATGAGGAGCTTACAGAATGGTTTGCTTCGGAAGGTATATCTCTTGACGTACGTTCCGACTCGGAGGAAAATAGCCGTGCGCGCTTCTTCCCTACTACAGGCGGTGTGCTCAAAACTATGACCGAGACGATGCACGAGCTTTCGGATTATACTTATCTGGCTATTGACGGAACAGAAAACTGCATTAACGCTCTTCGTGACATAGAGCAAGGAAAACTTCATAAGTGCTTTATCGAAATGTCTGCCTGCGTTGGAAGCTGTGTCGGTGGGCCGGTTATGGAAAAGCACCGTACATCTCCCGTGCAAAATTATATGGCTGTGTCTAAGTACGCCGGAACAAAGGATTTTGATACGCCTCCTTCAGATCCGTTAGAGCTTCGCAAACATTTTACTATGATAGAAAAGCGTCTCGGTACACCGAGCGACGAGCAAATAAATGAGATTCTTCGTCAGATGGGTAAAAAGAAGCCGTCGGATGAACTCAACTGCGGAACCTGCGGATATAATACCTGCCGTGAGAAAGCTATCGCGATATATCACGGAAAATCGGAAATTTCCATGTGCCTTCCCTTCCTCAAGGATAAGGCCGAAAGCTTCTCTGACAGCATCGTAAGCAACTCTCCTAACGGAATAATAGTGCTTAACGAAGAACTTGAGGTTCAGCAGATAAACAATACCGCAAGAAAAATAATGAATATACGCTCAGCGTCCGATATACTCGGAGATCAAGTAGTGCGTATTCTCGATCCTGCTATATTTATGCAAGTACTTCGCACAAGAAGAACTGTAAGAGACAAGCGGGTTTATCTTGCTGAATACGGAAAATACGTTGAACAGAACGTAATATACGACCCCGATTATCATCTTATAATATGTATTATGCGCGATGTTTCTGATGAAGAAGAGGAACGCGCAAAAAAGGAAAGCATCAGCCGTCAGACGGTAGAAATAGCCGATAAGGTGGTTGATAAGCAAATGCGTATCGTTCAAGAAATTGCATCGCTTCTCGGCGAAACGGCCGCAGAAACAAAAATAGCACTTACAAAATTAAAGGAGTCCATCTCCGATGAATGATTTGTGTGCAGATATAGGTTATAAGAGTATAAATCACTACGGAGAACAGCTTTGCGGAGACCATATCGACGTCTGCCAGCAAAATGATACTTCGACCGTAATAGTGCTTGCCGACGGACTCGGAAGCGGAGTAAAGGCCAGTATTCTTTCAACTCTTACATCAAAAATAATTTCAACTATGCTGGCGGCAGGTCTGTCAATCGAATCATGCGTTGAGACAATTGCCGCAACGCTTCCTATATGCTCGACGCGCGGAGTCGCATATTCCACCTTCACTATCATCCATATAGTTGATAATAACGAAGCTGAGCTTATCCAGTATGATAATCCTCAAATCATTCTCATAAGAGACGGTTCGAACTTTGATTATCCCCGTACGGAAATGAACATAGGCGGAAAAAAAATATACAAGTCAACGATACGCCTCGAAGAGGATGATGTATTTATAGCCATGAGTGACGGATGTCCTCACGCGGGGCTTGGCATATCCTATAACTTCGGCTGGAAAAGAAATGATATAATTTCATTTATGGAGCCTCTTTGCGATGTGGGATACACCGCAAAAACGCTTTCAACAATTTTGGTCGACGAGGTAAATAAGCTTTACGGAGGAAAGCCAGGTGATGATGCTACGGCATGCGTTATAAGGATACGAAAAAGAGTTCCTATGAACATGCTCTTCGGTCCTCCTGCAAACAGAGATGATTGTGAAAGAATGATGTCGCTGTTCTTCTCTAAAGAAGGAAAGCATATCATCTGCGGAGGAACTACCTCTTCAATTGCCGCTAAATATCTCGGCAAGCCTCTGCGTCCCAGCTTAAAATTCGAATCTCCCGACGTTCCTCCTACCGCTGAGCTTGAGGGAGTCGATCTCGTTACAGAGGGTGTTATAACCGTCAGCAAGGTCTTAACTTATGCAAAGGACTATCTGGCTGACAACAATAGCTACGAGCATTGGAGCTTTAAGAGAGACGGTGCGTCTCTTATCAGCCGCCTTCTCTTTGAAGAAGCCACTGATATAAACTTCTTTGTAGGTCGCGCGATAAACCCGGCGCATCAGAACCCTGACCTTCCTATTAATTTCAATATAAAAATGAACCTTGTTTCCGAGCTTTCGGAATGCTTGCGCGCGATGGGTAAGCGCATAAAGGTAAGTTATTTCTAATTTTTCTAAGTTCGCAAAATTGAAAGGAATTTCAAATCAAAAAAATGAGAAAGTTTGATACTAAAGTTCAGCACTTAAATTACAAGGTACTGCGTGAAGTGGCGAGAGCCGCATGGGCAGATAAGCTTGTAGAAACTGCAATTGATATACCAAAGATTATCGTTCCGGGTAAAGTTCCCACAATGCGTTGCTGCGTATACAAGGAAAGAGCAATAGCTGCGGAGCGTGTCAAAATAGCTATGGGCGGAAATAAAGAAAATCCCAATATTATAGAAGTAATTGACATTGCCTGCGACGAATGCCCGACAGGAGGATATGAGGTAACAAATGCTTGCCGCGGATGCTTGGCTCACCGCTGCGAGGACGTTTGTAAAAGAGGCGCTATAAGCTTTGACTCAAATCACGTTGCTCATATCGATAAATCAAAATGCGTAGAATGCGGTGCTTGCGCAAAGGTTTGCCCTTACACCGCAATCGTCAGCCGTAAGCGTCCTTGTCAGAACGCTTGTAAGGTTAAGGCTATTACCATTAACGACGATAAGGCCGCTGCTATTGATAATTCAAAGTGCATCGAATGCGGCGCTTGCGTATACCAGTGCCCCTTCGGAGCTATTCTTGATAAATCCTTTATACTTGACGTGATTGACCTCATCAAAAACAGTAACAGCGGTAAGAATTACAAGGTATATGCTATCGTAGCACCTTCAATCTCCAGCCAATTTTCTTACGCTAAGCTCGGTCAGGTAATATCGGGCATTAAAAACATTGGCTTCCATACAGTTATAGAGGCGGCTCTCGGAGCAGATATGGTCGCTGAAAGCGAATCGCGCGAGCTTGCCGAAAAGGGCTTCCTTACCAGCTCCTGCTGCCCCGCCTTCGTTTCTTACATAAAGAAGGCATTCCCCGAGCTTCTTCCTCTTGTTTCTCATAATCCTTCTCCTATGGCAGCACTTGCAAAATACCTCAAAACACTTAACGAAAGCTGCAAAGTCGTATTCATAGGTCCGTGCACAGCGAAAAAATCCGAAGCGCAAAGAGAAGACGTCAAGCCGTACGTTGACGCTGTTATCACCTTTGAAGAGCTGCAAGCTCTTATTGACAGCTTGGATATTGACCTTCCTTCATTGCCTGAAACCGCGCTCGACAATGCTTCTTATTTCGGCAGAATATTTGCTCGCTCGGGCGGTCTTACTGAAGCTGTCGGTCAAGCTCTCGCTGAGCAGAACATAGACTTTAAGGTAAACGCCTGCATCTGTGACGGAATTGAAGCCTGCAGAATGGCTCTTCTCAAGAAGAGCAAAAACGTTCTCGACGCAAACTTCATTGAGGGTATGGCATGTGTCGGCGGCTGTATTAACGGCGCGGGCTGTCTGACTCACGGTGAAAAGAATAAGAACGAGGTCGATAAATACGGCAAAGAAGCTTATGAAAAGACAATTGCCGATGCTACGTCAATCGTCAAGTCAACATTAAAGAAATAAGCAAAGGATATTCCTATGTCTATTAAACCGGAGCGCGGCAAACATCTTTCATTTATTAATATACTGAAAAAAGAGCTTGTTCCTGCTATGGGATGCACAGAACCTATTGCAATAGCTTACGCCGCTGCAAAAGCAAAGGCAGTGCTTGGAATATTTCCTGATAAATGCAAAATAGCGGTCAGCGGAAGCATAATAAAAAACGCAAAAAGCGTGGTTGTTCCTCACACGGGTGCCATGCGAGGTATAGAAGCTGCGGTTATAGCAGGTCTTGTCGGAGGAAATCCGGATGCCGCGCTTGAGGTAATATCAAATGTCAGCGAGGATGAAATATCCCGCATGCAAAGCCTCATTAAAACATTTCCAATAGAGGTTACTCTTTCAGACAGTCCTCACGCGTTTGATATTGCACTTACTTTAAGCGCCGGCAATGATACTGCCTTCGTCAGAATAGCTTCAAGGCATACTCATATCGTCACGATAATGAAAAACGGCGAAGTGCTTTATGAAAGCAAAATAGACTCTCAAAAAACAGACGTACAAAACGAGTTGTCTGTAAAGGATATTGTTGAATTTGCTGACAGTGTAAATATAAACGATATTAAGGACACTCTCGACCGCCAGATTGATTATAATATGGCAATAGCGAAAGAAGGACTCAAGGGCAACTTCGGAGCAAATATAGGAAAGGTATATCTTGCGTCTTATTCGCCCGATATAAGTATTAAGGCTAAGGCATATGCCGCTGCCGGCAGCGACGCCCGTATGAACGGTTGCGAATTGCCCGTAATTATAAATTCGGGCAGCGGAAACCAAGGAATGACAGCCTCTATACCCGTTATTATCTATTGGCAGGAGATGAATCTGCCAAAAGATCTGCTTTACAGAGCACTTGCACTCTCCAATCTTCTTACAGTTCACATAAAGGCCGGCATCGGCACGCTTTCTGCTTATTGCGGTGCCGTAGCGGCAGGTGCAGCAGCCGGTGCAGGAATCGCATATCTTCACGGAGGCGGCTTCAAGGAGGTAGCGCATACCCTTGTAAATGCCTTGGCAATCGACTCGGGTCTTATTTGCGACGGAGCTAAAGCAAGCTGTGCCGCAAAGATAGCAACAGCTATTGAAAACGGCATTTTAGGCTTTAATCTTTACCGTTCGGGGTATCAGTTTATCGGTGGTGACGGAATTGTTAAAAAAGGTGTTGAAAATACAATAGAAAACGTTTGCAGACTTGCAAGAGATGGCATGAAGGAAACCGATAAAGAAATCCTTGACATTATGATGGAATAACAGTTAAATTTAAGATTTGAAAACAAAGCTTTACAAAAAAGCAAAAAACAAGCGAAGCAATAAACTATCCTATAAGAACGTTTACAGCTTTGCTTGTTTTTATTTTCAGTTGTATTACTTTAACCGTAATCAGTACAAATGCTCATATATTCCGCCCGGAATAAACTCTCTGATAAGTGAATCCTCCGGAACTATTGTTTCGGGAAGCGAAATCATTTTTGACATTGCGGAAGCAACTGTTCTCGCATACTGCGAGCTTTTGCAGACTTCCTCGGTGAGAAGCTTCTCTGCAAAAGGTTTCATAACTCCCGGCTCAAACGTATGGAATGTGTCAAACTTGATATCCGCCAATGGCTTATAGGGATAAAGATACTTATCCTCGCCTTTAAGCACATTTTCCCACATCTCTATCGTTCTGTACGCGTCTGACGCACGGTAAATATTATCCCTTACCATACGCCGCACAAATCGCAGCTTACGCCCGGAAAGAATAACTCTTCCCTTTTCAGTAATATTTGTTGAAACACTGACGAAGACCTTTAACACCTTGTCTTTGGGAAACGGATCGGATAAAATTGGATTCAGTCCGTGAATTCCTTCTATAATGACGCAACCGTCAGCATAACTGGGATATTCCGATACTCCTACTGCTCCTCCTACCTTAAAGTCGTATCTGGGAACTGAAAACGGTTTTCCGTTTACTATATTGTCAAGAGTTTTTAACAGATTATCAAGGTTAAGGGCATATGGACTCTCAAAATCACGGCTTCCATCGGAAAGACGCGGATACTTTGGGTCATCTGCATCACGGTAAAAATTATCAAGAGACACAACAACAGATTTTTGTCCCTGCCTCTTGATCTCATCGGAAATGAGATTTGCCGTAGTGGTTTTTCCCGAAGCTGAAGGTCCTGCAAGCAATATAACTCTTACAGTTCCCGCATCCGTTATTGTTTTCGCAACATATTCTATCTTTTTATTGTATTCAGCTTCCTCAAGCTTTACACACTCCTCCGGGCTTTTAAGCTTTGCAAGTAAATTGTCCAAAGTAATTTCAGGCATTATTAAGTAAAATCCTTTCGCTTATAAAATTCGCGGTGAAAAACATTATAGCATTTTTAAATAAGTTTTGCAACATGTTTTTCAAAAAATTAAACATTTTTCACAAAAATAATTTATTTTCCCATTATGGATTTATATTCAGTTTTTTGAAAAAAGTGTCAGTATAATTGTTGACTTTTAATAAATATTATGCTATACTAATACTGTATCAGTATATGCAAAGTTACAAGGAGTACTTAAAATGGGAAAATATAAGCCTACCCCAAATTATATTGCAAGAAAAAGCATCTTTCCCGCTTTTTGGACAGTACAGGGAATTGTGTTTCTTGTGCTTTTAGTGGTTACAATTATATCCCTTATACTCAGTCTTTCGTGGGTAGTTACAGCAATATGCGGTGCAGTCTCGGCAATATGTTTTTTAATTGTACTATCGCATATTGTAAGACTCAGATTCCATACAATCGAATTTTATAACGGGCACGTTATTGAAAAATGGGGAGTATTTATCAGAAATTCAAGAAAAACGGTATTCCCAAGAATAACCGGAATCTCCACTCGCAGAAATATACTTGGATACGGTGATATATTTATTGATGTCGTAGGTCCCTCGTGGGATATATCCTTCAGAGCAATGTCCCGTCCGAATAAGTTGCGCAATTTCCTTTCTTACTACATGCTTACGGATTCTGCCATCGAAAACATCAGCAGCAATCCTTACATTGCGGCAACCGACGGTCTTTTCAGATAAATCAAAAGAGCTGCCGGATAAGGTTAGAAGACTTTATCCGGCAGCTCTTTTTCATTTTGTCTTTTTATTTGAAAGCCATATGTAAAAAATTACTTATTCCGAGTGTTTTTTGAATTGGTCATTTTATTGATCGAATAGTTTATAAGATAGGTTCCGGCAATAATGATTCCGACTATCATGAAAACTCCAAGCATGCCAACACCCATATATTTAAGGTTTTCAACAAAGCTAAAAGCATTAAAATAATTCATATCTCAAATCTCCTTTTATCCGAAGAAGCTAAGCACAAGCGTGCCGGCAATAACCGATGCTATCTGACCCGAAACGTTTACTCCGATCGAATGCATAAGCAAGAAGTTCTGAGGATCTTCCTTGAGTGCCATTTTGTGTACGATTCTTCCTGACATCGGGAATGCGGATATACCTGCCGCTCCTATCATAGGATTGATTTTTTCCATCTTGAAAGCTACGGCTATTACGTTATAAAGCTTCGCGAAGAGAACGCCGCCTGCAGTGTCAACTATAAAGGCAATAAGACCGAGACCCATAATGAGAAGGGTGCTGACATTGAGGAACTGATTTGCGGTCATATTGAATGCTATCGTAATACCAAGGAAAAGGGTTACGAGATTTGCAAGAACCTTTTGAGCGGTTTCCGAAAGAGAGTCAAGAACTCCGCATTCACGGATAAGGTTACCGAACATAAGGAAGCCGATAAGCGAGCCTGCCCCCGGAGCAAATATACATGCAATTATCGTAATTATGATGGGGAAAAGAATTTTAGTCGTTTTTGAAACACTTGCTTCTTTATACGACATACGAATCTTTCTCTCTTCCTTTGTCGTAAGGAGCTTGATAACAGGGGGCTGAATAATAGGAACAAGCGCCATGTACGAGTATGCAGCAACTGTTATAGCACCTATGTAATTCGATCCAAGCTTTGTTGCAACAACGATAGACGTAGGTCCGTCAGCCGCACCGATAATAGAGATTGAAGCAAAATCCTTTGCCTCGGGGAAGAACATTGATGCCATACAAAGAGTGAAAAAGATACCAAACTGCGCTGCCGCTCCGAACAACATAAGCTTCGGATTATTGAGAAGCGGTCCAAAATCTATCATAGCTCCAATACCTATGAAGAGAATAAGAGGAAACAGCTCGTTTGCAATACCTGCGTTATAAAGAGTTTCGAGCGGCTCTGCAGCTCCGCTGCCGGGGAAGTTCATAATGATCGCTCCGAATCCTATGGGGAGAAGAAGAGTAGGCTCCATCTGCTTTTTTATTGCAAGATAAATGAGCACTCCGCCGATGATCCACATTATGATCATTTTCCAGTTGCCATCCTCGCCAAAAGCGAGCAGGCCTTTAAAAAGACTTTTTAATGCGTCCATGTTTTTTCCTTTCTTCTTGGGGTATATTATATATATATCTTAAAACATTATATTAAAAAACGTACGCTTTGTCAAGAGATTTTCCGCAATTTGTTGCCAAAGTGTGTATAAATATAAAACCGATAAAAGATCGTTCGGGGAAGCTTAATCAATAGCTGCTTATGGGAAGGTCGGTATTGTCCTCTCCCTTTTCTATATTAAGAATTTTTACGTAATAGCTCATATTTTCATTCACACTGACCAGTACCCTATCGCCAACTCTTTTACCCATGACGGCAGCTCCCAAAGGCGACTCCTTGCTGACAAAGCCTAAAAGTGCATTCTGGCGAAGAGTAGTAACGATCTGTATCTTTTTCTCAGCATTCATTTTTTCGTTAAATACGGTAACCGTGTCAAAAAGCGCAACCGTATCGGTGGTATCTTCAATCTCTATTACCTTTGCAGTTCTTATCATCGCTTCAAGGTAACGTATACGGCTCTCGTTCTTTCTTTTGTCGCGTTTAGCTTCCTTATATTCGGCATTTTCCGAGAGGTCTCCGAATTCCCTGGTTCTTTGAAGCTCCGCCCCGAGCTTAGGGGCAAGAACGCTTCTTCGGTATTTTATCTCGTCTTCCATTTTTTCGATATCAACTTTTGTAAGCTCGTCGTACATTTATAACCTCAATATCTTCAAAAATTTCGGATAGCCCGATATCGGGCTATCCTATCATACCCATTTTTATTGATTACTTAAACCTATTTTTGCCTCAAGATCATATCTTGCTATAACTTGATCTGTAAGAGGTAGTAAGCAATGCGAATTAATGGCAGAAATTTCATTATGCAAGTCCCATATAGGGCATTTGAACTATAATCAAATGAATAAGAGCAACCAAAAATCCTAGCAGTGCGCCAGAAACAACTTGAATAGGCGTATGACCTATAAATTCTTTAAGCTTTTCTGTACGTATCTGTTCGTTTTCACCGAGAAACATACCGTTTATTATCTCAGCGAGCTTTTTGATTTGGGTTGCCTGCTTGCCGGCTTCCAGTCTTACGCCCGACGCATCGTGCATTACTATTATAGCTAAAATTCCGGAAATGGCAAAATAAATGCTTCCAAGTCCATAGCTCCACGCGCAAAGCACCGCAAGCGATACAACCGTTGCCGAATGCCCGCTGGACATACCGCCGTCACCGAAAAGGCGCTCAAGCTTGAATTCACGCGTTACTAGCAAATTAATAACCGCTTTCAATATTTGAGCTATAAGCCATGATATAACCGGAATCATTATCATTCGGTTAGTAAATAAATCAACTATCAAATTCATAAAGTATGCTCCGTAATTATTGTGTTACAAGGTAAAGATGTACTGAACTTATTCCTCAGGATTCTCTTCGCTTCCGGAGTCCGGATTTTCAGAACCGTCAGATTCACCCGGTACTTCAGTAGAATCATCTCCGCCTATGTAATCGCTTAAATCATTGCTCGCGTAAATATCGTAATACTTACCCATAAACTCCGCGAATTCAAGATCGTCCATCTCGTCTCCGTCTCCAAAGTTCTCGATAACCTTATCCGTAAGAGAGGAAAGCTTCTCATCTGAGAGCGATATTCCGTTTTCTTCAAGAGTCGCACCGATATTTTCGGAAACCGCCGCTTTATATTCTTCCTCGGTTTCGTAATCGTCTTGCTTTATCTTTATAGCCGAATTAAGACCGTCTTTAACGCTTTGAAGCGTCTGGGCCGTATCGGAATCTGCTCCACCGGTATTTTTAATAAGAATATCCATGGCAAATGTTGAAAGCTTATCCGCAACACCGTAAAATCTTTCGTTTCTCTTAAGCTCATCGCTTATTAAGCTGACCGTAGACTTTCCGTTCTCGTCGGTTTTCAGAATCGCCGTGAACATATTTTCAGAAGCGTTACCTTCCATATTAACGACAGCGAGTGAGCCCGTATCGCTGAATATAAAGTAAACGTTTTTAGTAGTCACAAGATCATCATGAAGCGTCGTATAATCCTCTGTTTCGTACACAGATATGATTGATATAACCAATCCGTGGAGAGGCTCCTCCAGTCCTAAGACTATGTGACCGTTGTGTATACTGTAGAACACTGAACTAAGTGCGCCTGCTGTAATTTTTGCAAGGTACTCATCTTTTGTAAGTATCTCTATCATATCGCTGATAGCCGCCTTGTTATCTTCGGTAAGCGCAGTATAATCGAATTGACCAAGGTCACCTGAAACAACAAAAATCTCGTAAAGATCCGTAGCAACGGCAGTCATATTAACATCTACTCCGTCTACACGTACGGTGGTAAGAGCGTCATAAACAAATCCAAACCGCTCATCAACAATCTTTATAACTATATTCGATTGCAAAGGAGCAAGATTAGTTTCATAGAAAGAAGAAATCGTAACCGAATTGATTGATTCGGGACGCCTTGCCTTAACCTCTGAAACAACATCCGATCCCGTTCCTATCATTCCTGCAACAGGAAGCAGGATTACTGCCGCAACAAAAACTCCCTGTATAGCGCCTATAACTCCACCGAGAATTCTTGTTAAAAGAGTGTTGGCTCTTTTTATAAAGCCCATAGCACCGCAAAAAACGTAACCGGGAATCCAAAGCAAAACGCTTATTGATAAAAAGCAGAAAACAAAGCTTACCGGAAGAATAACGAGAGCCATCGGAACCGCCAGAAGATACGACGCAGCCTCGGCATTAATATACGAAAGTATCGACGATATATTCTCGGGAAGTCCTATGCCGAACTTTAAAAGCAAGCCTTCTGCAGTCCTTCCCTTGGTTAAAGAAAAGAACAGCGGAAAGATTTTATTGAAAATCAGAAAAGCTCCGATAAATGACAAAAGCACAGTCGCGAGCCTTATAGTCTGACGGTTAAGACCTCTTATCATTCCGAGACAAAGACCTAAAAGCGTCGATGCGGCAACAATACCGTAGACCGCATAATTAATGATGTCGGAAAGTAACATAAAATATACTCCTCACACAAATCGGGAAATATCAAACAAATTCGGGCTTAAGAGCCGCAGCCTTCAAAACGGCTATCTGAGTTTTAGCGTCGCTGATCTCACCATTCATTACCATCTTGTAAAGGTCTGAAAGCAGAACGTATTCTATATTCAAAAATTCGTCATCATCAAGCTCACGTTCTGTAAATGTAAGCTCCTCCGCCATATACAAATGTATTTTTTCGTCTATGAGAGCCGGAGACGTATCAATAGCACCGAGATATGTCATTTTTCCTGGGATAGCTCCTGTTTCTTCACGAAGCTCACGCTTAGCGGCAGATATAAGGTCCTCTCCTTTGAAATCAAGCTTTCCCGCAGGTATTTCAAAAAATATTCTTCCGTGCGGATATCTGAACTGACGCTCCATTATAACATGCCCGTCTTGGGTAATAGGAATTATACAAACAGCACCTACATGAAGACAAAACTCTCTTACCGTCAACTCGCCGTTTGGCAAAACAACCTCGTCGCAAACAACCGAAAGCACCTTACCATTATATATTTTCTTGCGCGTTAGCATTTTTTCTAAAAGCTCCATGGTAAGTACCTCCCTTATATATTTACGCACCCACGTTGCGCATTAAAAATAAAATATTATTAGTTTATTTTAACATTATTTTATCTCCGTGTCAAGTACAAGATATAAACAATGGCAAAAAAGTGAAGGTTAAAGTCAAATTAAGCGTTGAAATGAAGTGATAAATGTGATAGAATAAAGACAAATCAATGACATGAAAGGATTTAAAAAATGAAGCTCAGCGTTCTCACAAATCTTTTTGGCGATCTTACACTCGAGGAGGCACTCGTAAAATTTCAAAAGCTCGGTATTGAAGCGGTTGAAATAGGATGCGGCGGATATCCCGGTAAGGCTCATTGCAACCCAGAACTTCTGCTTTCTGACAATGCGGCTCTTGAAAAGTGGAAGGACACCATAAAAAAATACGGTATGGAGGTTTGTGCGCTTTCCGTTCACGGAAACCCCGTGCATCCTAACAAGGAAATTGCTGATTCCTATCATAAAGACTTTACGAATGCAGTTCTTCTTGCGGAAAAACTTGGAATTGACACGGTAATAACCTTCTCAGGCTGCCCCGGCGGATCGGCAGAGGATAAAACTCCAAACTGGGCTACCTGCGCATGGCCTGATGATTTTCTCGCTGTTCTTGACTACCAATGGAATGACGTCCTTATTCCGTATTGGAAAAAGACAGCAGAGTTTGCCAAGTCACATGGCGTGTCAAAAATCGCATTCGAAATGCATCCCGGATTTTGTGTTTACAATCCCGAAACGCTTCTTAAGCTGCGAGCTGCCGTAGGCGACGTTATAGGCGCTAACTTCGATCCCTCACACTTAATATGGCAAGGCATTGATCCCGTGGCAGCTATAAGAGTTCTCGAGGGGGCTATCTATCACTTCCACGCCAAGGACACCAAAATTGATAAGTACAACACTGCAAAATTCGGTGTTCTCGACACAAAACACTATAGCGACGAGATGCATCGCTCATGGATATTCCGCAGCGTAGGATACGGAAACGGACTCGACTATTGGAGAGATATGATTTCCAACCTTCGTCTCGTAGGATATGACAAGGTTATGTCTATTGAGCACGAAGACAGTCTTATGACTCCTGACGAGGGTCTTAAGCATGCTGTTGAATTCCTTAAAGAATCGATTATCAGAGAGCCGAAACCCGGCAAAATGTCTTGGGTATGACAAAGCTTTTCACATATTATTTCTTGCATATTGACTATAATTGTTTACATAATTAAGTTTACACAAATTGTAAAGGCATTTCGTGTAATCCAAAATTCAAAACACTAAAAACAAAAATAGAGAACTTTACAGCAAAAACTGTTCTGTTCTCTATTTTTATATAATTAATCTATCGAATTGGATTTATAATATTTTATGAAAGACGCATCATATCCGTCATCACCGTTATTGTCAAAATTCATCTACAAAATAAGCGCGCGTATGCGCTGCGTTTCCGTGCGAATCCTTAACACTGATACGGATATAGCAATTGTGACCTTCAGGTGCTTTTTTTGAATCCTCAATAAAACCGTTAAGATCAAACAATGCTTCAGTTACTCCGCCAGCGTCTTCGGAAGCTTTTACTTTCATTGTCACCCTTCGGTCGGTTGTCAAGAGAATAGTATCGGCAGCCGAGGTTTTCACATGCAAAACTCCGTCCTCTATGTAAAGCTCGTTAATCTGAGGACCTGTAGATGAATAAAAATCACCACGCCTAAGCGCCTCAAAAACAGTTACATATTCAAGAGCCTCCGCTTTAACCCAAAGCCATCCTCCAAAGAAGTCTTTGGGCCTATGGCAATCATCGGATGCTATCGGATATACCATACGCTCGCCCTCTGAGAGAAGATCGGTTATTGGCTGAAGAGTATCAACGTATCCCATATTTACGCAGGCCGTATTATGCCACTCAACTCCCCATAAGCCTCTGAGCCCTGTGTAATCCTCATAATTTTGCAAAGACCAAACCGGATGATTCAAAGATACGAGGAAGCCCTCCTCCTTTGCCGTATCTATTATCCACTGGATATGCTCTTTTGTGTAGGAACGCTTTTCAACTGCAACCGCACGCATTTCATCCGTTATGCGTTCCCTTACATTCTGGAGCCATATGGTTTTTTCACAGAACGTTTTAGTTACGTATTTATCCGCCAAAGGAGAATACAAATTCAAATGATACGTCTTTTCATAAGGAAATCCTGCAGGGTTAGGCTTATTGACCGCGACTTCATATGCCGTTATAGGAAGAAACTCCTCATCCGCAAGCTCCTTGTGAGGTAAAACTATTTCATGATCTGTATATGCAACTATAGAATATCCATTTGCCTTATAAGCCTCTTTTACCTCCTCCGGAGTTACTTTTCCGTCAGAAACGGTGGTATGCGCGTGCATATTTGCTTTATAAAAGTTTCCCTCGTTTGGTATAAGATATTTTTTCATAACCTATTTCCTTTCTGAAATGCTATTCGTTCGTCTCCGTTTGAAAGATATATTATTCCGCACTTTTCAAATCCATATTTTAAAAGTGCCTTTTGCATGGGAATGTTAGAAGCATGAGTATCTATTTTTACGTTTCCGCATATTTTGTAAGCATAGTCAAAGCAAGCTCGCGCAACACCTTTTCCGCGCGCATTCTTTGAGACGGCAATTCTGTGAATTACACCGTACGGAAGACTGTTTTTCCACCCACCGTTGTAAATACTTAAATAAGTGGGATCATCACCGGAGCGATAATAAAAAACTCCCATAATTTCTCCGTCTTCGCCCTCGCATACATAAAGATTGCCATTTTCAATATCGGAAATCAGCAAATCACGACACGGATACCCATCTTTCCACTGATTCGGATTTCCTGATGCACGCATAAACTCTCTTGCGTCAGCATATACAGAGTCTATCACATCAAGCTCTTCTCTTTTCGCTATACGAATTTTCAAATCAAAATACCTCCGTTTTGTTTGTTTTTATTTTACTACAAGCAAAAATAATTGTCAATAGAAAAGAAAAATAAAACCCAGGATAAGAGAATAAAATCTCAAATCTCGGCGTTTTTACATTGTTTTGTAAATAATTATTAACTATTTAGTCGATAGTTGTATCAAGTTTAAATCTCTGAATCTTACGAAGCGTATTTTTGGGAAATTCTTCGTCTCTTACCTTGAGAACAGTGATCTTTTTATAAGGAACTGCTGTCTTGTTATATTCATCAATATATCCCTGAAGATATTTTCTAACGTCTGTGATACCGTTCTTTTCCATAAAGTCCTTATCAGTAAATACTTCGGCAACGATAGCATTATGCTCCATTCCGCGACGGCTCTGACCTTCATATACTATAATATCAAGAAGACCGGGAGTTGCAAGAAGATCGTTTTCTATTTCTTCCGGATATACGTTTTTACCATTGGAAAGAATTATAAGATTCTTCTTTCTTCCCGTAATATAGAGTACACCGTTCTTGTCAAGCTTACCGTAATCACCGGTTTTGAAGTAACGGTCAGGTGTAAGCGCATCTTTTGTTGCTTCTTCGTTCTTATAATAACCCATCATTACGTTAGGACCGGTTACCCAGATTTCACCTTCGCCGTCCTCATTGGGAGAGTCAATTATGACCTTATCAACATCAATCAGATTTCCAACGCTTCCCTTAACTACGTTTTTGCTTCTGTTTACCGCAACCAAGGGTGCGCACTCGGTAATACCGTAACCGTTGAGGGTTGAGATACCGATAGATTCATAGAATTTAATTATATCGCCATTTATAGGAGCTCCACCGGAAATAATCATCTTGACATTTCCGCCGAATGCAGCCGTAATAGACTTAAAGAGCTTCCCACGAAGGTCAATACCGATTTTTCTCAAAGCATTGCTGACCTTTATCATGATCTTAACGAGAGTTTCCTTCTTCTGATCTTTAATGTTAGCCCATATCTTGCGGTAGAATGTTTCAAGATAAAGCGGAACAAGAACAAGATGTCCCGGCTTTTCATCCTTAAGCTCCTTTTGAATGTAACGGAGTCCGGATGATATATAAACCTCACAACCGATAATTACGTGACCGACAAGCATAATCGTAGAACCATACGTATGATGAGGAGGCAGAACGCTTATTGTTTTATCGGCAAAGTCTATATAAGGAATGATAGGTGTGATATCGGAAAGGATAGCATACTGATTATGCATAACGCCCTTTCCTTCTCCCGTAGTTCCCGAGGTGAACACGAGAAGCGCAAGTCTCTTATTATCTATTTCAGATTTGAAATAAAGCGAGACGTCTTCCTCAAACTTAGCTTTACCTGCCTCAATGATTTTATCAAGGTCGCTAGAGTTTCCTCTGCCGCGAAGAACGACATAAGGCGCCTCAAGCTCTATTTCGGAACAAATAGCATCAGCCTTCTCTTTAACATCGTCATCAATAAAGAGAAAGCTTGCATCGGCTCTCTTTGAGGTTTTTGCAAGCTCATTTGCCGACCAATCTCTATCAAGAGGAACGAGAACGCCACCCGCTGCAAGAACACTATAATAAAGAAGTGCGAATTCGTAAGACATTTTACCTACAACTACGCAATTCTTTCCGTCAACACCCATAGAGCGAAGCTCTGTTGTAAGAGCGCGAACATCATCGCGGAAGGCTGAAAACGATACCTTATCTACTTCATTTCTGTTTTTGAAGGAACGGTAAGAAAAAATATTTCTTTCCTTATATTCTTCTCCTGCCCATTCGATAAGCTCACGTATGTCAGTAAAATCTCTTCTTTCATGCAATATTTGATTTTTCATAATACACGTCTCCGATATTTTCTACATTATTAATGCACGATGTTGAATTGTCAACATCATACATTTTATATATTATATCACAAAAAATAAGCAAAGTCAAGTTTTTCCATATTTTTGTGAAATTTATGTTAATCTGTTCAAAAAGATTATTCAAACTATTTTTTTAATCGCACCATCATGGTATAAATCTTTGTTTTATACCATTTTTCTGGCATTTTTACAGTGAAGTACCACATAATGTTATAACAGACGTTACATAATGGCTTTCACAACAAAGCGAAATTTCAAAATTTTATCTTTTGTGACTGACTGTAACAACGAGCGAAGATAAAGCCTCAGCATTTTCATTATATCTCAATTTCGCTTTGTTGTCAATAGAAGAGGTAACAAAACAAAAGGCATTTGCATAACATGTTTTGTGACGAAGAAATACAACAAAAAATCAAATCACTACAAAAACGGAGTTTTTATGCTTGTTACAAGAAATTATGAACGAGAAAAAGCGCTCCTTTACGCAGAGCGATATGCCTTTTCACAAAATCCTATATTCGGCGATTTCAGAGGAATAGGCGGAAATTGCACAAATTTCGTCTCTCAATGCGTATACGCCGGTACGTGCAAAATGAACTACACAAAAACATTCGGCTGGTATTATATATCACTTGACGAACGTGCGCCGGCTTGGACCGGAGTTGATTACTTCTACAACTTTATGACTGAAAACCAAGGAGTTGGACCCTTTGGAAAGGAAGCTACGCGAGACGAGTGCGAAATAGGAGACGTAATTCAGCTTGGAAATGAAGAAAGCGGATTCTATCACAGCCTGATTATTGTCGGTTTTGAGGGAGACGACATACTTATAGCAGCTCAAACAGACGACGCTCTCAGGAGACCTCTATCCACCTATACTTATGACAACATCCGTTTCATAAAAATTCTCGGCGTCAGGTTTGAAATTCCATCATCTAAGGACTGCTTCGATTCTGTGTATCAGGGTATTGCAATTTTTGAAGGAAACTGAAAATAATATTCTGGAAAATTTATTTTCTTATTGATTTTTCCTCGAGTTTATGATATACTAAAGTCGCTTAAAGCAAATACATAAAAAGGAGAATAAACAAATGGCAAAAGCTACTCTTACAGCAACTTACGAATCTCTTCCTAAGATTGCCAAGGTTCTTATTCAGCTTATTCTTGGTGCTGTTGTCGGCGGAGTTTACAGAATTGTTAAATTCTTTGAAACCAGAAACGTTGTTACTCTTGTAGTAGGTATTCTTACCACCTTCACTGGTGTGGGCAACGCTATTGCTTGGGTTGTTGACCTCGTTACAGAAATTCTTTACAACAAGATTACAATCCTCGCTGATTAACAAATAGTGCACAATGCATTTGAGGGCAGCTCAAGTTTCAAAACTCGAGCTGGCCTCTTCAATTTTGCACAAAATAAGTTTCCTTTTGTTTTCAGTTTGATGTATTTTGTCGAAAATTAAAAGGCTTTTTATTTCCTATTGACAAAAATATTTAAATATGATATTATATAAGAGTATTTTGATGGTTTCTGCGACTGACGGATTATTGTGGGGCACCACAGTGGAGCAGAAATCCCATAAAGCCGACCGTCTGGGCGCACTTATTCATCTTCTTTGTACGGAATAAGTGCGCCATTTTTAATTAATTGATAGGAGAAACTGTATGAAAAAAATCGGTATAGTTATGGGAAGCGCAAGCGATCTTCCCGTCGTAAAAAAAGCAATTGATACACTCAAAGCCTTCGGAGTACCAACCGAAACGCATATTTTCTCAGCGCACAGAACACCAGTTGAGGCTCGCGATTTTGCTCTTAACGCAAGAGCAAACGGCTTCGGCGCAATTATCGCTGCTGCAGGAATGGCGGCTCACCTCGCAGGAGCTTTGGCGGCAAACACTACACTTCCCGTAATAGGAATTCCCTGCAAATCCTCAAATCTCGACGGTCTTGACGCACTTCTTTCGACCGTTCAGATGCCGAGCGGCATCCCGGTAGCAACAGTAGCGATAGATGGGGCAGCAAATGCCGCTCTTCTAGCAATACAAATGCTTGCCATAAACGATTCTGAGCTTGCAAAAAAGCTTGATGATAAGCGTAAGACAGATGCAAAGGCAGTCCTTGAAAAGGACGCAGAGCTTGCAAATGATTTAAATAACTAAATAATATAAATATTTTAACAAGGAGATCAAAAAAATGAACAAAACACTCGTTTACACAGGAAAAACCAAGGACGTATACGCTCTTGACAACGGCAATTATCTTCTCAAGTTCAAGGACGACTGCACCGGTAAAGACGGCGTATTCGATCCGGGTGAAAACTCGGTAGGTCTCACTATCGACGGTGTCGGCGATGTTAACCTTCGTATGTCTATCTATTTCTTCGAAAAGGTAAACGCGGCAGGCATTAAAACTCATTACATCAAAGCAAATCTCAACGATACTACTATGGAAGTACTCCCCGCAAAGCCTTTCGGAAAAGGCCTTGAGGTAATTTGCCGCCATAAGGCAGTCGGAAGCTTTTACCGCCGCTACAGTGATTACATTGAAGAGGGCGCAGACCTTCCAGCTTACGTAGAAACCACTTTTAAGAATGATGAAAAAGGCGATCCCCTTGTAACAAAAGACGGTCTTGTCGATCTCGGTGTTATGACCTCTGAGCAGTACGATGATATCAAGCTCATGACTCAGAAAATAACTCAGATAGTAGCAGATGACCTTAAGCAAAAAGGTCTCATTCTTTACGATATCAAGTTCGAGTTCGGTTATGACAAGGACGGCAAGGTAATGCTTATCGACGAAATAGCATCCGGAAACATGAGAGTTTACAAAAACGGCGAATATATAGACCCCATGACTCTCTCAAAACTCTTCTTCGCGTAAAAAGCAAAGGATAACATCTATGGGTGGATTTTTTGGAATAACCTCAAAGCAGGACTGTATCGTTGATGTTTTCTTCGGCACTGATTATCATTCTCATCTTGGCACTCGCAGAGCCGGTATGGCGGCATACGATAAAGAAATAGGTCTGCAAAGAAATATTCACAATATAGAAAATTCTCCGTTCCGTACAAAATTTGAGCATGTTCTCGGAGAAATGAACGGAACCGCAGCCATCGGCTGTATAAGCGACACAGATCCCCAGCCACTGCTTATACGTTCCAAGCTTGGAACGTATGCTATATCAACTGTCGGTATAATAAACAACAGCGATGAGCTTATAGACCGTTACTTTTCACAGACAAGCGGACATTTCGATGCCATGACCGGCGGAGCGGTTAATTCAACCGAGCTTATTGCAGCAATGATAAACCTTAAAGGCTCGTTTGCCGAGGGAATAAAATTTGCGCAAGAGGTCATCGACGGAACCGCAAACATTCTTATACTTAAAAACGACGGAACACTCGTTGCAGCCAGAGACAAGCTTGGAAGAATACCCGTAATTCTCGGAAAAGGAGAAGACGGATATTGCGTAACGTTCGAGTCTTTCGCGGCTCAAAAGCTTGGATACGAAATATACAAGGAGCTCGGACCGGGAGAAATCGTTGAAATTACGCCGGACACTGTAACATGCCTTGCAAAGCCCGGTGATAAGATGCGTATTTGCGCATTTCTCTGGTGCTATTACGGATACCCTACCGCTAATTACGAAGGGGTAAACGTTGAAGCGATGAGAAACCGAAACGGCGAAATAATGGCAAGGAGCGATAAAGAAAATTACGGAGATCTCAAGCTCGACTCTGTCAGCGGAGTTCCGGATTCGGGAACGCCCCATGCGGTTGGATACGCAAACGCAAGCGATGCGCCCTTCGCACGTCCATTCATAAAGTATACTCCCACCTGGCCGAGAAGCTTTATGACGGCAAAGCAGGCAGATAGAAAAAAAGTCGCCAAGATGAAGATGATACCCGTTCACGAGCTTATAGAAAACAAAAATCTTCTTTTCGTAGACGACTCGATAGTAAGAGGAACTCAGCTCAAGGAAACGGTTGACTTCCTTTATGACAACGGCGCCAAGTCTGTTCATATGCGCTCAGCCTGTCCTCCAATAATGTATAAATGCAAATATCTCGCATTTTCACGCTCCGGCAGTGAAATGGATCTCATTGCAAGAAGAGTTATTATGGAGCTTGAGGGAGAGGACGGTTTTAACTACATAGACGAATACGCAGACGGAAAAACAGAAAGAGGCAAAAAACTTCGCCGTACCATTTCGGAAAAGTTTAATTTTGCCTCGCTAGACTTCCAATCACTTGAAGGAACAATTAAAGCAATCGGCATAGATCCGTGCAAACTTTGCACCTATTGCTGGAACGGAAAGGAATAATTAAAATGAGTATGCAATCTAAATCTGACAGCTACGCAGCAGCAGGTGTTGATATCACCGCAGGCTATAAGGCTGTTGAACTTATGAAAAAACATATTGCCCGTACGATGGTTAACGGCTCTTCTGCAGACATCGGCGGCTTCGGAGGTCTTTTTGCTCTTGACCTTAAGGGATATGAGAATCCAATTCTCGTTTCCGGAACTGACGGTGTTGGTACAAAGCTTAAGCTTGCTTTCCTTATGGACAAGCACGATACTGTTGGAATTGACTGCGTTGCAATGTGCGTAAATGACGTTATCTGCTGCGGCGCAAAGCCCTTATTTTTCCTCGACTACATCGCGTGCGGAAAGAACTTCCCCGAAAAAATAGCTGATATTGTCAGCGGTATCGCAGAAGGCTGCGTTCAGTCGGGAAGCGAGCTTATCGGAGGAGAAACGGCTGAAATGCCCGGCTTCTATCCTATTGATGAATATGACCTTGCCGGCTTCTCTGTAGGAATTGTTGACAGAGCGAAGGTTATTGACAAGAGCTCCATGAAGGCGGGCGACGTTATGATAGCGCTCCCCTCGTCGGGCGTTCATTCCAACGGCTTCTCACTCGTGAGAAAGGTATTTGACGTTGAAAATTGCGACCTTAAGTCGCCCGTAGCAGAGCTCGGTGGAAAATCTCTTGGTGAAACCCTTCTTACCCCCACAAAAATTTATGTAAAGCCTATGCTCGCTCTGTTTGAGGAAGTAAAGGTTAAGGGTGTCTCTCACATCACAGGCGGAGGCTTCTATGAAAATATGCCCCGTTCGATTCCGGAAGGACTCGGGGTTAAGATAAAGAAGAGCGACGTAAAGGTTCTTCCTATCTTCAAGCTTTTGCAGTCTGTAGGAAACATTGATGAGCGCGATATGTTCAACACCTTTAATATGGGTGTAGGAATGAGCGTCGTTGTCTCAAAAGAAGACGCAAATAAGGCGCTTTCCGTTCTTCGCGCAAACGGAGAAGACGCTTACATTGTAGGAGAAATAGTTGAGTCTGACGAAAGGGTGCAGCTTATATGACCGCCCCTGTAAAAATTGCGGTACTGGTATCGGGCGGCGGCACTAATCTTGGCGCGCTTATCGATGCCGAGCGCAGCGGTATACTTAAAAGCGGTAAAATATCGCTTGTTGTGTCTAACGTCAAGGATGCCTATGCACTTACCCGCGCCGAAAACGCAGGAATTGAAAATATCACTGTGCTCAAAAAAGAGTGCGGATCTCAAGAAGCTTTTGAAGAAAGACTTATCTCCGAGCTTGACGGACACGGAATTGAGTTGATAATCCTCGCAGGATTTATGTCTATACTTTCGGCAAATTTCACACGCCATTACGAAAACCGTATAATTAACGTTCACCCCTCGCTCATACCAGCATTCTGCGGCAAAGGCTTCTACGGCCTAAAGGTTCATGAGGCTGCGCTTGCTTACGGAGTTAAGGTGAGCGGTGCGACGGTTCATTTTGTTAACGAAATACCGGACGGCGGAAAAATTATAATGCAAAAAGCTGTGAAGATCAGAGAAAATGACACTCCTGAGGTTCTTCAAAAAAGGATAATGAAGTCGGCGGAGTGGAAAATACTTCCCCTCTCCGCAGAAAAAATCTCAAAGGCAATACTTGAAGGAAAACATTAAAAAAGAAAGGTTGCAAGAGAAATGAATATATACAAAATAAATGATATCGGTGAGCTTATCCGTGGCAATTCCTACGTCGGACGCGGAATAGTTATCGGAAAATCAGATGACGGAAAATCGGCGGTAAGCGCATACTTCATTATGGGAAGAAGCGCAAACAGCAGAAACCGCGTATTTAAAGAAAGAGAGGGCGCGATCTTTACAGAGCCTCACGATCCTTCAAAGGTCGAAGATCCAAGCCTTATAATTTACGCAGCCTTGCGCACTTATGAGAACAAACTTGTTGTTACAAACGGAGATCAGACTGATACGATATATGAAGGACTTAAAAACGGACTTTCTTTCTCAGAGGCACTTACAGCTCGCGAGTTTGAACCCGATGCTCCTAATCTCACTCCCAGAATCAGCGGCATGATAACGTTTGGCAAAAACGACTTTACATACGAAATGAGCATTTTGAAGAGCGCCGATGCACAGGGTACCGCTTGCAACAGATATACGTTCTCTTATCCCTCTATTGCCGGACTCGGTCACTTTATCCATACCTACGTTTGTAACGGTGATCCTATCCCGACCTTCCAGGGTGAGCCGGAAAGAGTGGCTATTTCAAATGATATAGATGCTTTTACAAGCAATCTTTGGGACTCACTTGATCCCGACAACAAGATTTCTCTTTACGTTCGCTATACAAATCTTGAAAACGGCAGCACCGAATCAAGAATGATAAACAAAAATGCATAAGGAGTGACCATAATGAAGGAATTTGAACTCAAATACGGCTGTAATCCAAACCAAAAGCCTTCGAGAATTTTCATGGAAGGTGAAGGAGAGCTCCCTATTGAAATACTCAGCGGAAGACCCGGATACATAAATTTCCTCGACGCTTTCAATTCATGGCAGCTTGTTCGCGAGCTTAAAATCGCGCTCGGACTCCCTGCAGTTACATCATTTAAGCACGTAAGCCCTACTTCCGCTGCAGTCGGAATAAAGCTTTCCGATAATCTCAAGAAGGCTTGCTTCGTCGATGATATAGAGGGGCTTGACGATTCTCCTCTGGCATGCGCCTACGCAAGAGCCAGAGGTACTGACAGAATGTGTTCGTTTGGTGACTGGGTCGCTCTTTCCGACATATGTGACGTAACGACGGCATTGCTTATAAAGCGTGAAGTGTCAGACGGTATTATCGCTCCCGGATATGAGCCAGAAGCTCTTGAAATACTCAAAACCAAGAGAAACGGAAATTACAACATTGTAAAAATAGATGAAAACTACGTTCCCGCTGCCATAGAAAGAAAACAGGTATACGGTATTACCTTCGAGCAAGGCAGAAATAATTTTGAAATTAACGAAGAGCTTCTCAAAAATATCGTTACCGCATCAAAAGACATGCCTACCGAAGCGGTACGCGATCTCATAATAGCTCTTATTACGCTCAAGTACACTCAGTCGAATTCCGTATGCTATGCTGTTGACGGCCAGGCTATCGGCGTCGGTGCGGGTCAGCAGTCGAGAATACACTGCACACGTCTTGCAGGTGATAAGGCAAACACCTGGTTCCTCCGTCAGCATCCGAAGACCCTTGCTCTTCCCTTTAAACCGTCTCTCGGACGTCCCGACAGAGATAACGTTATCGACGGATACATCAACGGAAATGAAGAAGACGTTTGCCAAGAAGGTAATTGGCAGAAATACTTTACCGAGCGTCCCGAGCCTCTTACCAAGGAAGACAAGGACACATATCTCGCTTCCATTGACGGTGTTTCTCTCGGTTCTGATGCGTTCTTCCCGTTTAGTGACAATATCGAGCGCGCAAAAAAGAGCGGTGTAAAATATATCGCAGAGCCCGGCGGATCTATCCGCGATGACCTCGTTATAGAGTGCGCAGACAAATATGGTATGACAATGGCATTCACCGGAATGCGTCTTTTCCACCATTAATCAAAATTCAAACTGGAGAATTTTATGAAAATACTTGTAGTAGGTTCCGGCGGAAGAGAACACGCCATAATTAAAAAAATAAAGGAAAACAAAACGGTTACGGAAATTTATGCCGTACCCGGCAACGGCGGTATAGCAAAGGATGCGGAATGTGTAAACATCGGTGCAAAGGATATACCTGCCATAGTTGAATTCGCAAAATCAAAAAATATAGACTATGCGGTTGTAGCACCTGACGATCCGTTGGTGCTCGGTTGTGTTGATGCCTTAGAAGCTGCCGGAATTCCTTCGTTCGGTCCAAAGGCTAATGCCGCAATAATTGAGGGAAGCAAGGTCTTCTCAAAAAACCTCATGAAAAAATACGGTATTCCCACCGCAAAATACGAAGTCTTTGACAATGCAAAGGATGCCCTTCGCTATCTTGAAGACGCTCCTATCCCTACCGTTATCAAGGCAGACGGTCTTGCTCTCGGAAAAGGTGTAATCATCGCAATGACAAGAGACGAAGCCAAAGATGCAGTACGTTCCATGATGGAAGATAAAATTTTCGGCGAAAGCGGTAACAATATCGTTATAGAAGAATTTCTCACGGGTCCCGAGGTCTCTGTTCTTTCCTTTACAGATGGAAATACCGTTATTCCGATGGTGTCCTCTCAGGATCATAAAAGAGCTCACGACGGAGACGAAGGACTTAACACGGGAGGCATGGGAACGGTAGCTCCGAATCCATATTATACGGAAAGTATAGCCTCAGAGTGCATGGAAAAGATATTTCTTCCCACCATAAAAGCGATGGAAGCGGAGGGACGCACTTTCAAGGGCTGCCTGTATTTCGGTCTTATGTTGACACCTCAAGGTCCTAAGGTCATTGAATATAACTGCCGTTTCGGCGATCCTGAAACTCAAGTTGTTCTTCCTCTTCTTGAGTCGGATCTTCTTACCATAATGCAAGCGACAACGAACGGAACTCTCGACAAATGTGAAGTTAAGTTCGCAAATAAGCATGCTTGCTGCGTTATAATGGCTTCCAACGGATATCCGTCTCACTATGAGAAAGGATTTGAAATCACAATTCCAGATGAGGTATTACCGCACGTATTTGTTGCAGGCGCGGCTCTGAAGAATGAGAAGCTCGTAACGAGCGGAGGAAGAGTTCTCGGAGTTACTGATACTTCGGATACGCTTGAGAGCGCAATAAGCAAGGCGTATTCGCTTGTTGATAAGATACATTTTGATAATGCGTTTTACCGCAGCGATATAGGCAAAAGAGCACTTATGGCAAAGGAGTCTGTTTAATATGGTATATAGAATTTACGTAGAAAAAAAGCCCGAGCTTGCAAATGAAGCCAAATCACTTCTTTCCGAGTTTCGTACTCTTATCGGTATCACATCTCTCGAAGAGGTACGCGTATTTAACCGTTATGATGCCGATAACATAACAAAGAAGCTTTTTGACGAAGCGGTAAGCACCGTTTTTTCCGAGCCTCAGCTCGATATTGCAACGGAAAACATAAATACCGAGGGCTATACAGCCTTTGCGGTTGAATACCTGCCGGGCCAGTTTGATCAAAGAGCGGATTCCGCTGCGCAGTGCATTCAGATCATGTCCTGTGGCGACCGTCCTACCGTAAGAACAGCTACGGTTTACCTTCTCAAAGGTAATCTGACGGAGAATGAGCTCGCGGAAATCAAGAAGTTCGTTATTAACCCCGTTGAAGCAAGAGAAGCATCTCTTGAGCTTCCGAAAACGCTAAATATGGCGTATGAAATACCGACGGAGGTTGCGACTCTCGAAGGATTCCTTTCTCTTGATAAAAACGGCCTTGCAGATTTCATTTCATCCTACGGCCTTGCAATGGATATTGACGATATTACGTTCTGCCAGACCTACTTTAAAGAAGAAGGCAGATGTCCCACTATCACTGAAATACGCATGATAGATACCTATTGGTCGGACCATTGCCGCCATACTACATTCTTAACAACCATAGACAGCGTAAAATTCGAGGATAAGCTTCTTGAGGATGCCTACAATAGATACATAGAGGCAAGACGCGAGCTAGGCAGAACAAAGCCGCAAAATCTTATGGACATTGCAACTCTTGCTACAAGGTATCTTAAGGTAAAAGGAAAACTTCCGAAGCTTGACGAATCCGAGGAAATAAACGCATGTACCGTAAAAATAGAAATCGAAATCGACGGCAAGAAAGAGCCATGGCTTCTTCTGTTCAAAAACGAAACTCATAACCATCCCACAGAAATAGAGCCCTTCGGAGGAGCGGCTACTTGCATCGGCGGAGCTATAAGAGACCCGCTTTCTGGACGCTCATACGTGTATGCGGCAATGAGAGTTACTGGAGCCGCAGATCCGACACGCCCCGTATCAGAAACGATAAAAGGAAAGCTTCCTCAGAGAAAAATAGTTCAAACAGCTGCCGCAGGATATTCCTCCTACGGTAACCAGATAGGACTTGCTACCGGTATGGTAGATGAGCTTTATCATGAGGGATATGCTGCAAAGCGTATGGAAATAGGTGCTGTTATAGCAGCTGCGCCCGAAGAAAACGTACGCCGTGAATGCCCCGATCCCGGAGATATCGTTATACTTCTCGGTGGAAGAACGGGAAGAGACGGTTGCGGAGGTGCAACAGGTTCATCGAAAAAGCACACTCTCACCTCGCTTGAAAGTTGCGGCGCAGAGGTCCAAAAGGGTAACGCTCCTGAAGAAAGAAAGCTTCAGCGTTTGTTCAGAAATGCAGAAGCGACAAGACTTATAAAACGCTGCAATGACTTCGGTGCAGGCGGTGTATCTGTTGCTGTCGGAGAGCTTGCAGACGGTCTGGATATCGACCTTAACAAAGTTCCCAAAAAATATGAAGGACTTGACGGAACAGAGCTTGCAATCAGCGAATCTCAGGAGAGAATGGCTGTCGTTGTTGAAGCGGAAAACGTTGACAAATTCCTCTCACTTGCACTTGCCGAAAACCTTGAAGCTACGGTTATAGCAACCGTAACAGAGGAAAAGCGTCTCCGCATGAGATGGAACGGAAAGACAATAGTAGATCTTTCCCGCGAATTCCTCAACTCCAACGGAGCGGAAAAGCATATTGATATTGCACCTGAAAAAATTGAGAAGTTCGAGGCTTCTATTCCCGAGAGCTTCACAGAAGGTTTCCGCACTCTCGTATCCGACTTAAACGTTTGCTCAAAAAGAGGACTTTCCGAGCGTTTTGATTCAACAATCGGAGCAGGAACAGTTCTTATGCCCTTCGGAGGAAAGCATCAGAAAACACCTATTCAGGCAATGGTTCATAAAATATCCGTTGAGCAAAAGCATACGGATGATTGCTCGTTTATGGCTTGGGGATACAACCCTTACATAGCAGAAAAGAGCCCTTATCATGCGTCATATCTTGCCGTTGTTGAGAGCGTATCAAAGCTCATAGCTCACGGCGCATCCTTTGAAGACGTTTATCTCACGTTCCAGGAATACTTCGAAAAACCCGGCCGTGATCCGAAGCGTTGGGGTAAGCCTATGGCTGCTCTGCTCGGTGCATTCCGCGCTCAAATGGAGCTCGGTATTGCTTCCATCGGCGGTAAGGACTCTATGAGCGGATCTTTTGAAAATATAGACGTTCCGCCTACTCTCGTTTCTTTCGCTGTAACTTGCGGAAAAACATTCGACGTTATCACAAACGATATGAAATCGTCAGGTCATAAGCTCGTGCTTCTGACTCCAAAATACGGTGAAGATTCCCTTCCCACGGCAGACTCGCTTATTGCTCTTTATTCAAAGGTAACGTCTCTCATGAGAGACGGCAAGGTGTACTCGGCTTACACTCCCACTTACGGCGGTATTGCCGAAGCGGTGTATAAAATGAGCATCGGTAACGGTCTCGGATTTAATTTTGACACGGGTCTTACCCTTGACGAAATATTCGGCTACTCTTACGGCTCATTCCTTCTTGAGGTAGACTCCGCGACTGAAGGTAAGCTCATCGGTACAGTTACAAATAACGGTGAAATATCATACGGAGATGAAACTCTTTGCATGTGCTGTCTTTCTTCTTCCTATGAAAAGCGCCTTGAAAGCGTATTCCCTGTCAAAGAGGAAAAGAATAACAAGACTTACGAAAAGTTCTCTTACAGTGCCACCGAACGTCATGCTCCTTCTGTGCTTGTCGCAAGACCTAAAGTGCTAATTCCCGTATTCCCGGGCACTAACTGCGAATTTGACACGGCTAAGGTTATGCGCGATGCAGGAGCTGAGACTGAGATATTCGTAATAAACAATCTCACAAAGGACGGAATTATCAAGAGCACCGAGGATTTCGCAAGAAAGCTTAAGGAATCTCAGATGGTATTCGTTCCCGGAGGCTTCTCCGGTGGAGACGAGCCCGACGGCTCAGGAAAGTTCATTATGGCATTCTTCAGAAACGAAGCTGTAAAGAACGAGGTTCATTCGCTTCTTAATGACCGTGACGGTCTTATGTGCGGTATCTGTAACGGTTTCCAGGCACTCGTCAAGCTCGGTCTTGTTCCCTATGGAAGAATTATAGATGCGGACGAGAATGCTCCTACCCTTACATTTAATAATATAGCGCGTCACCAGTCAAAGCTTGTAAGAACGCGTATAGCATCAAACAAATCTCCATGGCTTTCGGCAACAAACGTCGGTGATATATACACAGTTCCGATTTCTCACGGTGAAGGTAAATTCCTTTGCACCGAAGAGCAGGCTCTGGAGCTCGCAAAATGCGGTCAAGTAGCTACACAATACGTAGATCTCGACGGCAATCCTACCTCTGATATAAGATATAATCCAAACGGCTCAACTTACGCTATCGAGGGTATTACTTCTCCTGACGGCAGAGTTCTTGGTAAAATGGGACATAGCGAACGTATAGGCTCCGGTCTTTACAAAAACGTTGTCGGCGAGTTCGATATGAAGATGTTTGAATCAGCTGTCAAGTATTTCAAAAAGTAAGATCACAGTATTCTTACATAGAAAGGAAATGTATAAAATGGCTTTTTTATCCGATATTGAAATAGCTCAGAACGCAAAAATGAAGCATATTGGCGATATTGCAAAATCCATTGGCATTGACGAAAATTATCTTGAATATTACGGAAAACACAAAGCAAAAGTAAACTATTCTTTACTTAATGAGAGCAAACGCGATAACGGCAAGCTCATTCTCGTTACCGCAATCACTCCTACTCCAGCAGGAGAAGGAAAAACAACGACAACCATTGGCCTTGCCGACGGAATGAAAAGAATAGGCAAATCGGTTGCAGTTGCGCTCCGCGAGCCCTCGCTCGGTCCCGTCTTTGGAATTAAGGGCGGAGCTGCTGGCGGAGGATATGCTCAGGTCGTTCCTATGGAGGATATAAATCTTCACTTTACGGGAGACTTCCACGCAATAGGCGCGGCAAACAATCTCCTTGCAGCGATGCTTGACAATCATATTTATCAGGGTAACGCTCTCAATATCGACCCTCGCCGTATAACGTGGAAAAGATGCGTCGATATGAACGACCGCCAGCTGCGTTTCGTTACTGACGGACTTGGCGGAAGAGTAAACGGAACTCCTCGAGAGGACGGCTTTGACATCACTGTAGCGTCAGAGATAATGGCTTTATTCTGTCTTGCAAATTCAATTTCCGATCTTAAAGAAAGACTTTCAAGAATAGTTGTTGCGTACACTTATGATGAAAAGCCGATAACCGCAAAAGATCTCGGAGCGACAGGAGCGATGGCTGCACTCCTTAAGGATGCGCTTAAACCAAATCTTGTTCAGACTCTTGAAGGAACTCCCGCTTTTGTTCACGGCGGTCCTTTTGCGAATATCGCACACGGGTGCAACTCTGTTATCGCAACTAAGATGGCAATGAAGCTTGCCGATTACGCGATTACCGAGGCGGGATTCGGTGCAGATCTCGGAGCTGAAAAATTCCTCGACATCAAATGCAGAATGGCAGGACTTGAACCGTCCGCGGTTGTTATAGTCGCTACGGTCCGCGCCCTCAAGATGCACGGCGGCATTGCCAAAACAGCTCTCGGAGAAGAAAATCTCGAAGCTCTTTCGGCGGGAATGCCTAATTTGCTTCGACACGTTTCAAATATAAAAAATGTATATAAACTTCCCTCCGTTGTTGCGGTAAACAGATTTCCTACCGATACTGATGCTGAAATCAACCTTATTATCGAAGAATGTAAGAAGCTCGGTGTAAACGTGGTGCTCTCAACAGTATGGGCAGACGGCGGCAAGGGTGGAGAGGCGCTCGCGCACGAGGTCGTTCGACTTTGCGAAGAAGAAAAGGGCGATTTTACCTATTGCTACGATACTTCCCTCTCAATTCCCGAAAAAATCGAAGCGATAGTTAAAAAGATATACGGCGGCGTGGGAATAAATATACTTCCCGCAGCTCTAAAGCAAATTGCTACGCTCGAAAAATACGGATTTGCAGATCTTCCCGTATGCATGGCAAAGACTCAGTATTCATTCTCCGATGATATGACTAAGCTCGGTGCTCCAAGCGATTTTACCGTTACAATAAAAAATGTTAAGGTAAGCGCGGGAGCCGGATTCGTTGTTGTTCTTACAGGAGATATTATGACGATGCCTGGACTTCCCAAGGCTCCTTCAGCTCTCAATATTGACGTTGATGAAAGCGGAAAGATAACCGGGCTGTTCTGATTACAGTAAAAAGCACTTATGATTCCTACCGAGTTATAAGTGCTTTTTTGGTTACATTTGGCTTCTTTAACACTTTATACAAAACTTTTCCTTAACTTACCTGTAATTTTGTTTGTCATTATACTTGACAAAATATAAATATAGTGATAAAATATATAAAATAATCAATTGAGGTAACGGATATGAAAAGAGCAGTAAAAAACATTATGTGCAGCGACAAAATGACTTCTTCTGCTATGGAGCTTTTGTCCGCCTTTTCCAATTCTCTTCCCTCTTCTAAATCATATATTGCTTTACTCGGTTTTTGCGATGTGCACGTTCATTTTCGCGAGCCGGGTTTTTCTTATAAAGGAACGATAAAGGACGGCTCACGCGCAGCGGCAAGAGGCGGATATACCTCAGTATGCACTATGCCTAACTTAAATCCCGTTCCCGATTCAAGGGAAAATATTGAAAAGCAAATCGCCATAATAGAACGAGATGCTTGCATTGACGTGTATCCTTACGCGTCAATAACCGTCGGTCAGATGGGAAATGAGCTTTCGGATATGGATGAGCTTTCTCCGCTTTCAATTGCTTTTTCCGATGACGGACGCGGAGTTCAGGACAGAGAATTGATGAAGGCTGCTATGCTAAAAGCAAAAAGCCTTGGAAAAATCATTGTTGCTCACTGCGAGGATAACTCGTTATTGAACGGTGGTTATATTCACGACGGCGTTTACGCAAAGGCAAACGGTCACAGAGGAATTTGCTCCGAGAGTGAATGGGGTCCTATAGCTCGCGATATAGAACTGCTTCGCGAAACCGGCGCAGCTTACCACGTATGCCATATCTCCACAAAAGAAAGCGTAGAGCTTATAAGGCGCGCAAAGGCGGAAGGGCTGGACATTACGTGCGAGACCGCACCTCATTATCTTATACTCGATGATTCATGTCTTGCGGAAGACGGAAAATTTAAGATGAATCCCCCCTTGCGCTCGACAGAAGACAAGACGGCTCTGATAGAAGGAATCCTCGACGGAACGATTGACATGATTGCAACAGACCATGCTCCCCACTCAAAAGAGGATAAATCCAAAGGTCTTTCCGGAAGCGCATTCGGAATAGTTGGTATAGAAACGGCATTCCCCGCAATGTATACTTACTTTGTCAAAACAGGTCTTTTAACTCTCGAAAGACTTGAGGAGCTTCTTGCGATCTCTCCGAGAAGGAGATTTGGAATTCCCATTTCCGATACGGATTTCTCAGTTTGGGATGTTGACGAAGAATTCACGGTTAATCCGAATGAATTTCTTTCTCTCGGACGTGCGACGCCTTTTGAAGGTATGAAGCTCAACGGAGTTAACTACCTTACCTGCCGCTGTGGAAAAGCGGTTTACAACAAGTAATTAAATTTGGAGGATATATATAATGGCAAAGAGAACAGATCTTAAAAAAATCCTTATTATCGGCTCGGGCCCTATCGTTATAGGTCAGGCTGCTGAATTCGATTATGCAGGCACGCAGGCCTGCCTCGCTCTCAAGGAAGAGGGCTATGAGGTCGTTTTGGTAAACTCTAACCCGGCGACCATAATGACCGATACTACAATTGCGGACAAGGTATATATGGAGCCTCTCACGCTGGAGTATATCGCAAAAATACTTCGTTATGAGCGTCCCGACGCTATCGTTCCAGGTATCGGTGGTCAGACAGGCCTTAACCTTGCAATGCAGCTTGAGAAGAAAGGCGTTCTTAAAGAGTGCCACGTAGAGCTTCTCGGAACCAGCAGCGAAAGCATCGAAAGAGCTGAGGACAGAGAGCTTTTCAAGGAGCTTTGCCAGTCCATCAATGAGCCCACTATTCCCTCGGAGATAACATACAATCTCGAAGAGGCAAAGGCTGCCGCGAAGAAAATAGGTTATCCCGTAGTTCTCCGCCCTGCTTTCACTCTCGGAGGTACAGGCGGCGGTTTTGCAAACAACGAAGAAGAGCTTGTCGAGATAGGCATGAATGGATTTGCATTGTCCCCCGTGCACCAGGTCCTTATCGAAAAGAGTGTCAGAGGCTATAAAGAGATTGAATTTGAAGTAATGCGCGATTCCGCTGATACAGCGATAACCATTTGCGGAATGGAAAATATAGATCCCGTAGGTGTTCATACAGGCGACTCAGCAGTTGTTGCCCCTATACTCTCGCTTAACGACAAAGACCTTAAAATGCTTAACGACTCTGCTATAAAGATTATAAGAGAGCTCAAGATAGAAGGCGGATGCAACGTTCAGTTTGCTCTCAATCCTTATACAAGCGAGTATTATCTCATAGAGGTAAACCCCAGAGTTTCACGTTCTTCCGCTTTGGCATCAAAAGCGAGCGGATTCCCAATAGCAAGAGTTACGGCTAAGATAGCAGTAGGTATGACTCTTGATGAAATTCAGGTTGCGGGTACTACCGCAGACCATGAGCCGAGACTTGACTATATTGTAGCTAAATTCCCAAGATTCCCCTTCGATAAATTCACCTCGGCATCTAACGTTCTCGGTACTCAGATGAAGGCCACAGGCGAAGTCATGGGTATTGGTTCGACTCTTTGCGAGTGCGTTCTTAAATCCGTTCGCTCTCTCGAAATAGGCGCAAATCATCTCTATCTTTCTAAGTTTGACGCAATGTCAACAGACGAAATATTAGAATATATCAAAGAATTCAAATCAGATACGCTCTTTGCCGTAACCGAGCTTATCCGCCGCGGAAAGTCAATAGATGAGCTTCACCGGGCGACGATGATAACGCCTCTGTTCCTTGAATGCTTCAAGACTATTGTCGATATGGAGAACATTCTTAAGGAAAAGAAGAGCGCAAAGGCTCTCCGCGCCGCAAAAGAGCTCGGCTTCTCCGACGTTTATATAGCAAAACTTTGGGGTGTATCCGAGCTTGACGTATGGGATGAACGCCACAAAAACGGTATTAAGCCTGTATTCAGAATGGTTGACACGCTTCACAGCGGCGCATACATTCCTTACTTCTATTCATCTTACATGGGTAAAAACGACTCTATCCTTACAAGTAAGAAGAAAGCGGTAGTTCTCGGTGCAGGTCCTATTCGTATCGGACAGGGCGTTGAATTCGACTATTCTACCGTTCATGCGGTAACTACCATAAAAAAATCCGGCTATGAATCCATTATAGTAAACAACAACCCCGAAACCGTTTCTACCGACTATACAACTGCGGACAAGCTTTATTTCGAGCCTCTTACTCCGGAAGACGTTATGAGTATTCTCGAGTTCGAGAATCCCGAAGGAGTTATAGCTTCTCTCGGTGGTCAGACCGCTATCAACCTCGCCGAGCCTCTTATGAAGAGGGGTGTAAAGATAATCGGAACAGATTGTGAAGCTATCGATAAGGCAGAAAACAGAGATCGCTTTGAAAAGCTTTTGAAGGAGCTTGAAATTCCTCAGCCTGAGGGAAGAGCCGTAACGAATATAGAAGACGGTGTTGCCGCTGCAACAAGAATAGGCTACCCCGTTCTCGTTCGTCCCAGCTTCGTTCTCGGCGGACGCGCAATGCAGATAGTTGCAAACGAGGAGCAGCTTCGCCATTACCTTAAAACGGCGGTTGAAATTGATGAGGACAAGCCCGTACTTGTTGACAAATATATCATTGGTAAGGAAGTTGAGGTTGACGCTATCTGCGACGGTTACGACGTATTCGTTCCCGGTATTATGGAGCTCGTTGAGAGAACGGGTATTCACTCCGGTGACTCAATAAGCGTATATCCCACCTTCAGTATATCGAATAAGGTTAAGGGCACTATACTTCAGTATGCCAAGAAGCTTGGTATCGGTATCGGTATCAAAGGACTTTATAACATACAGTTTATAGTTGATAAAAACGACGAGGTCTTCATTATAGAAGTTAACCCGCGTTCTTCAAGAACAGTTCCCTTCCTTTCAAAGGCGACCGGATACAGTCTTGCTGATATAGCAACTGAGGTAATCCTCGGAAAAACTCTTAAGGAGCAGGGTATATTCTCTATTTACCCTGAAGAAAAGAATCGCTGGTACGTAAAGGTTCCCGTATTCTCCTTTAATAAAATACGCGGACTTGACGCTTACCTTTCACCCGAAATGAAATCAACAGGTGAAGCAATCGGATATGATGACAAGCTCAACCGCGCCCTTTACAAAGCGCTTCAAGCTTCCGGTATGCACCTACAAAACTACGGTACGGTTCTTGCTACGATTGCCGACGGAGATAAAGACGAGGCTCTTCCTCTCATCAGACGCTTCTATGATCTTGGATTTAACATTGAGGCTACCGAAGGTACGGCTAAATTCCTTAAGGAAAACGGCATTCGTACTCACGTTCTTCAGAAAATCAGCACGGGAAGCAGTGAGATATGCGACTCTATCCGTCAAGGACACATTGCATACGTTATCAATACAAACGACGCAGGCTCTACCGGTACTCTTTCCGACGGTTATATGATAAGAAAAACCGCTATCGAGAGCAATGTAACTATATTCACCTCTCTTGACACAGTCAAGGTTCTTCTTGACGTTCTTGACGAAAATACAATTCGTATCTCCACCATCGACGCTTAAAACGGAGTTTTGACATATGAAACAGACTGTATTTGAAATAAAAGAAAATACTCCGCTTACTTCAAACGTTTACCGTATGTGTCTTTCAGGCGATACAGAGGGCATACTCGCAGGTCAATTTGTCAATATCAAGATTGACGGACTTTTCCTCAGAAGACCGATATCCGTATGCGACTCTGAAGCCGGAGCACTTACCCTTATATATAAAGTAGTGGGAAAAGGCACGGAAGCTATGTCTGAAATGAGCGAAGGTAAAAAGCTCGATGTTCTTACCGGTCTTGGAAACGGTTACGATAAAAATAAATCAGGAAAAATGCCTCTTCTCGTAGGCGGAGGGGTAGGCGTGCCTCCGCTTTATAAGCTCGCAAAGGAGCTTTTGTTAGAGGGTAAAAAGGTAACTGTTGTTTTAGGCTTCAATACAAAAAGCGAAATATTCTACGAAGAAGAGTTCCGCGCTATCGGTGCAGAAGTTCTCGTAACTACGGTTGACGGAACGGCAGGCATAAAAGGATTCGTTACCGACGCTATGGCAAACGTTGATTACACTTACTTTTATGCTTGCGGTCCTGAGCCTATGCTCAAGGCTCTATATCGCGCATCAAAAACGAGTGGTGAGATGAGCTTTGAAGAGCGTATGGGATGCGGATTCGGAGCGTGCATGGGTTGCTCGTGCAAAACAGTATCGGGCAACAAGCGCATATGCAAGGAAGGTCCGGTGCTTGCAAAGGAGGACATCATATGGGAAACTTAAAAGTAAATCTTGCAGGTATTGAAATTGACAATCCTATCATTCCCGCCAGCGGTACTTTTGGTTACGGTTACGAGTTTGCGGAGCTTTACGACATAAATATTCTCGGTACGTTCTCCTTTAAGGGAACGACAAAAGATCCGAGATTCGGAAATCCCACACCTAGAATTGCCGAATGTAATGACGGTATGATAAATGCAGTAGGGCTTCAGAACCCCGGTGTTGAGAAGGTAATATCGGAAGAGCTTCCGAAGTTATCTCGGTGCTTTAATAAAAAGGTAATGGCAAACGTAAGCGGTTTCTCCGTGGAGGAATATGCTTACACATGCAAAAAGCTTGATAAATGCCCGGAAATAGGCTGGTTTGAGGTAAATATAAGCTGCCCAAACGTTCACGGCGGCGGAATGAGCTTCGGAACATCGCCGGAGTCGGCAGCAGAGGTAACTCGCGCGGTGAAGGCTGTTACGACAAAGCCCGTCTTCATAAAATTATCTCCTAACGTTACGGATATTGTATCAATAGCTAAAGCATGCGAAAATGCAGGTGCTGACGGTATCAGCCTTATAAATACTCTTCTCGGTATGAGAATAAATCTTCGCAACGGAAAGCCTGTAATTGCAAACAAAATGGGCGGTTTTTCCGGCCCTGCTATATTTCCCGTTGCCGTAAGAATGGTATATCAGGTAGCTCACGCTGTGAATATACCCGTCATCGGAATGGGCGGTGTTTCATGCGCGGAAGACGTCATTGAGCTGATGATGGCAGGCGCTTCGGCCGTTGAGGTAGGAGCTGCAAACCTTACCGACCCTTACGTTTGTAAAAAAATCATTGAAGATTTACCGGGCGTTATGAAAAAATACGGCATTGAAAATCTATCCGATATAATTGGTAAGACAGAATAGTATAAAGAGAGGATATAAAAATGGGAAAAGACGTTATAATCGCGTGCGACTTTGACAGCGCCGAAAAAACCTTTGCGTTTCTTGATAAATTTACAGGCAAAAAGCCCTTCGTTAAAATCGGAATGGAGCTTTACTATGCTTGCGGACCTTCCATAGTTCGCGAGATAAAAGCAAGAGGACATAAAATCTTCCTCGACCTTAAGCTTCACGATATACCTAACACTGTAAAAAAATCTATGGCTGTGCTCTCTCACCTCGACGTTGATATGACTAACCTTCACGCCGCAGGAACAGGAAGAATGATGCAAGCAGCTATCGAAGGACTTACAAGAGAAGACGGAACCCGTCCTTTGCTTATCGCTGTAACTCAGCTTACGTCCACCGACGAAGAAACCATGAAGCGCGACCTTCTTATTGATAAGCCCATAGCTGACGTTGTTATGCACTATGCAGAATGCGCTAAAAATTCAGGGCTTGACGGCGTGGTTTGCTCTCCGCTTGAAGCCGGAAAGGTCCACGAGCGTTGCGGAGAAAAATTCCTCACCGTTACTCCGGGCGTTCGTTTTGCTGACGGAGATATAGGAGATCAGAAGAGAGTTATGACACCTGCTGAAGCAAAGAGAATAGGCTCTGACTATATCGTTGTCGGAAGACCTATCACCGCTGCTGATGATCCCGTTGCCGCATATGAGAGATGCGTTCGCGAATTTGTTAACTGATAATAAAAATAAAGGAGATAAACATTATGGAAAGCTACAAGAGAGAGTTTATTGAATTTTTACAAAGTGCAGGCGTTCTTAAGTTCGGCGACTTTACCGCTAAGAGCGGAAGAAAAATCCCTTACTTTATCAATGCAGGCGAAATCAAAACAGGTGAGCACATAGCAAAGCTCGGTACCTTCTATGCGAAGGCTTACCGCGAAAAGCTCGGTGATAAGAAAGCGGCTCTCTATGGCCCTGCATATAAGGGTATTTCTATTGCCGTTTCTGCATCGGTTGCTCTTGCAAACGAGGGACTCAATCTTCCCTTCTTCTTTAATAGAAAAGAAGCAAAGGACCACGGTGAGGGCGGCATTTTCGTAGGATATAAGCCTGCGGAGGACGAAGAGGTTGTTATCGTCGAGGACGTTATTACAGCAGGCACAGCTATACGCGAGACCATGGAAATTATGAAGAGTCTTCCCGGCGTTAAGGTTGCGGCAACATTCGTTATGGTGGACCGCAAGGAAAAAGGCAAGGGTGAAAAAGGCGCAATGGTCGAGATAGAAGATGAATTCGGATTCCCTGTATATTCTGTAGTAGACGTATATGATATTATCGAATATCTTGAAGAGGATCCCAAAAATCTTGAAAACGTTGAACGCATAAAGAAATATCTTGAAGTTTACGGAGCTAAAGCATAAGATGAGAAGTGTTATAGATATAGATAATCTCTCTGTTGAAGAGATTGACGGTCTTATAAACACCGCCAAGGATATTATGAAAAATCCTACAAAATACTCCGAGATTTGCAAAGGAAAAAAGCTTGCGACTCTCTTCTTTGAGCCATCTACAAGAACAAGACTCAGCTTTGAGGCTGCAATGCATGAGCTTGGAGGAAGCGTTATCGGATTTTCCGAGCCGAACAGTACCTCTGCATCAAAGGGAGAAAGCGTTGCCGATACCTCAAAGGTAATCAGCTGCTACGCAGATATAATAGCAATGCGCCATCCGATGGAGGGTGCGCCGTACGTTGCATCTCTTAATGCCTCAATCCCCGTTATCAACGCGGGTGACGGAAGCCATTGCCATCCGACTCAAACGCTTGCGGATCTTCTCACCATATCCGTTGAAAAGGGCAGACTTGACAATATGACAGTCGGCTTCTGCGGAGATCTAAAATACGGAAGAACCGTTCATTCTCTTATAAACGCACTTTCCCGCTACAAAAACATAAAGCTTATTCTTATTTCCCCCGAGGAACTTAAAATACCAAGCTTCGTAAGATATGAAACTATTGAAAAGTGCGGTATGGAAATAATTGAAACAACTTCACTCGAAGAAGCGTTACCAAAGCTTGACGTGCTTTATATGACTCGTGTTCAACGCGAGAGATTTGCGGACGAGGATGAGTATGAAAGACTTAAGGACAGTTATATTCTTACTGAAAAGAAGCTTGCTTTAGCAAAAAGCGATACAATAGTCCTCCATCCTCTTCCTCGCGTAAATGAGATAAGTGTCAAGGTAGACGATGATCCCAGAGCTTGTTATTTCAAGCAGGTTCTTAACGCAAAATATATGAGAATGGCACTCATATTAAAGCTTCTTGACGAAGCAAAAGCTCCTAAGGTAAAGGAAGTCTTTGAAGGAGAAAATTATATAATCGATGAATTCTCCTGCACGAATCCAAAATGTATCAGCCAAACAGAGCAGGAGCTTCCAAAGATTTTTAAAATAACAGATAGAGAAGCAAAAATTTGCAGATGCATATTCTGCGAAGCAAAACACGTTATAAAATAGAAAGGATTACAAATTATGGCTAAGTTTATCAATGAGCCTTCCCATACCTTTAATGAGTATCTTCTCATTCCCGGATATAGCTCCAAGGAATGTGTACCGGCAAATGTAAGTCTTAAGACTCCTCTTGTTAAGTTCAAAAGGGGTGAAACAAGCGCAATAACAATGAACATACCTATGGTATCTGCTATAATGCAAGCTGTATCCGGTGAAAAGCTCGCTGTAGCTCTTGCTAAAGAGGGTGGCGTATCATTCATATACGGCTCTCAATCCATCGAAGACGAAGCTGCAATGGTAAGACGCGCAAAAAATACAAAGGCAGGATTCGTTGTCAGCGATTCCAATATCACACCTGATGCAACTATGAGAGACGTTGTGGCTCTCAAGGAAAAAACAGGTCACTCCACTGTTGCTGTAACCGAAGACGGTAAGCCTCAGGGAAAGCTTCTCGGTATAGTTACGGGACGCGATTACCGCGTGTCAAGAATGGATCCCGACACAAAGGTATCCGAATTTATGACACCCTTCAATAAGCTTATATACGCTAAAGAAGGAACAACTCTCAAAGAAGCAAACGATATAATTTGGGAGCATAAGCTCAATTCGCTTCCCATAGTAAGCGATGAGGGAAATCTTCTTTATATGGTATTCCGCAAGGACTATGATACCCACAAGAAGAATCCAAACGAGCTGCTCGACGCTTCCAAGAGATACGTTGTCGGTGCGGGAATAAACACCCGCGATTATGCGCAAAGAGTTCCCGCTCTTGTTGAAGCCGGTGTTGACGTGCTCTGCATTGATTCATCCGAAGGCTTCTCTGAGTGGCAGAAAATAACTATTGACTGGATCCGTGCTAAATACGGCGATACAGTTAAGGTGGGCGCAGGTAACGTGGTTGACGCTGCAGGATTCCGTTTCCTTGCAGATTGCGGCGCAGATTTTATAAAAGTAGGTATCGGTGGAGGCTCTATATGTATTACCCGTGAAACGAAGGGTATAGGACGCGGTCAGGCAACAGCTCTTATTGACGTTTGCGCGGAGCGTGACAGATACTTCGAAGAAACAGGCATATATATTCCTGTCTGCTCAGACGGAGGAATTGTATATGACCATCATATTACCCTCTCCTTGGCAATGGGTGCTGACTTCGTAATGCTCGGCAGATATTTTGCAAGATTCGACGAGAGTCCTTCAAACAAGGTCGCCATAGGCGGCACTTATTATAAGGAATATTGGGGTGAAGGCTCTGCACGTGCAAGAAACTGGCAGCGTTATGACCTTGGCGGTGACAGCAAGCTGTCATTCGTTGAAGGTGTCGACTCTTACGTTCCCTATGCAGGAAAACTCAAGGACAACGTTGCAATGTCGCTCGCAAAGGTTCGCTCGACAATGTGCAACTGCGGTGCTCTTACAATTCCCGAGCTTCAGCAAAAGGCAGTTCTTACACTTGTTTCCGCGACAAGTATTATAGAAGGCGGCGCTCACGATGTTATCGAAAAAGACAAAGGCGCAGGCATTAAATAAAGTTTTTGACAATAAATATTTACAAAATCAAACCGCACAGCCGAATATGGCTATGCGGTTTGATCTATTTTTGTTGACACAATAATTTTTTGTTAGTTTTCAAGATGTAGCTTATCTACTATCATTTCAGCTATCCTCTTCATTCCTCTGTCACCTGGATGAGTAAGCCAAGTCTCCCTGGTCGGCATAAGAGTTCCGTCAGGACCGAGATAATAAGGCTGATCATGAGCTTCATTTTCTTTGCTTCTCGCTTCGCCTATATCCAATGACTCAATGCCGTGCCGTGCGCAAAGAGCTTCAATCTCAGCATATACGTGGGGGCGTGTATACCAACCGTGAACCCATATAATTCTAGCCTTTGGCGAACGTTCCTTAATGCGTTTTATAAGTATATCACCGCTCAGCTTAAAGGTTGCGTACTTTAAATCGGTATTTATATTGTCGCCAAGCTGAATAATAATCAAATCTAAATCCTCAACAAAGCTGTTACAGGTAGGCGCAAGGTTTTTGAGATTCTCTGTATTATACCAATTTTCAAAAGCTTCCATATTCTCCGCATGTTCAAAAAAGCTTCCGTAAAGCTTTTCAAAAGATGCGTTTGGCTCAAGGCTTTTTATGTATTTTGTTACGTGATAGAAATAATCCTTGTCCGGTGCGCTGGAGCACATACCGTATTTGCCCATGCCAAATACGAGCGAATTTCCTATAAAGAGTGTTTTTTTCGGCACGGGGTAGCGCTTAAAAATATTATTTTCATTTTGCTTCAATGAGATTCGGCGCTCGGGAAGAAACTCCGAAAGTGAAATCTTGCTCACATCAGCATCAAAATCATCCGAAATGGGTGATATCTCTGAGGCAAAGGTCTTGACACATGCATATACCGCATAGCTTATAGGGTCAAACTGATATTCAACCGAGAATTCTCCAACCGTAACAGAATCTTTTCTTAAAATTTTGCGTTCACCGCTTTCTGTAATGCCGATAAGCCTTACTTCGCCTTCTCCGGCTCTGACCGTACCCTCGGCACAAAGCTTAACGTCATCACAAAGAAACTTTATTTCTTCGGTAGTAATAGTTCTCATATGAGCTCCTTTCAATCTAAAATCTTCTTGCATAAGTGCATTTTTTACAAACGTTATGCACGTATTTTCCGGATCTAAAGCCCTCAAGCATTCTTTGCGTCAACGGTTTAGCAAAAATTTCTGAAAGCTCCTCGGAGAATATATTTCCAAGGGGCATACTTCCCTCTGAATCAAGACAGCAAGGCACTACGGTACCATCTGCGAGTATCGCTATCTGACTGCGAAGAGCATGGCACGTACCGAACTCAACCTCATCTGACGAGCTTTCCGAAGGCCATGTAAAAATACCGTCATATTCAAGAAACGTTCTATCGGCTATCCTATATCCGCTATATCTTTTTTCCCATTCCACGGGATATTCCTCGTGTAGCATTTTCTCGGCAAAGGCATTTTGCAAGTTTAATCCCTCTTTGCTGTCCGTATCAAGATTCCATAAACGAAATACCGCATTTTTATCAAGCGCGGCAAGCTTTTTCGCAAAAGCTATAGCCGAGGAAAGATATTCGTTATCAAAAATATCCCATCCGTTCCCCTCGGGCGCGTGTAAGGAAATACTTACTCTATGTATAGCATCCGAATTTTCAAGAATAACGTCGCCCCTTTCACGAAGTAACGTTCCGTTAGTGGTTATACATACTAAATAACCGTATTTTTTGGCTGCCTTAAGAAACTCCGAAAGCTTGGGATGCAAAAGAGGCTCACCCATTACGTGAAAATAAAGATATTTGGTATATCCCTTTAGTTTTTTGCATATATGCTCAAATTCCTCGATCCTCATTTGCCTTGGAGCTCTTGAGGTTTTCGGACAAAAAGCGCAACTTAAGTTACAGATATTTCCTATTTCTATATATATACGGTCAAGTCTCATTTCTTAAGCTTTCTGGCACCAATCTTATCAAGTATCCGACCGCAGGTATAGGGATCATCGCACGTAAAGCCTATAGCTCCGTTTTCAAAAGCTGCTTTATAATCGGCTTCATTGGTATTCCACGAGAAATAAACGCATGGCTTCATACCCATAAGGCGGAACTCATCGAAGCGCGCCTTATCGGCAACGGGCGACGCGGGAACAACAGACGGCATTCCTTCAGGACTCTTCGTAGGTTTTGAGAAAATGCATACCTCGTCATAATACTTATAAGGATCGTCTTTTTCAAAGCCGCGCATAACAGTCTTAGGATAGAATCCGTGAATAGAAAAATCGTCCTTTGAATATCTTGTGCGAAGCCAAGCGCAAATACCCGAAGAGAAGGTAATAACAGTCAGTCTTTCTTTACCGAAAATACCGTACTCACGGCAAAGACGCAGAGTCTGTTCCGCAGAGGCATAAGCAAAATCTCCTATCTCCTCGGGATAATCCTTGAGTTCAAGAAGAAGCCTCAGATCAGGGCGTGTAGCCATAAGAGCAAGGAACTCCTCCATAGTCGGAATCTTTTCACCCTTAAATTCCTCTCCGAATTTTATGCCCGCATCGGCTTCTCTTACCTCTTCGAGTGTCATTTGATATATAAAGCCTGATTTGTCGGTAGTTCTTGTAATATTAGCGTCATGACAAATGACAATATGGTAATCCTTCGTCATATGCACGTCCATTTCTATTGAATCAATATCAAGCTTTAAGGCTTCTTTAAAAGCGATCATAGTATTTTCGGGATATTTTTGGCGGTATCCTCTGTGAGCTGTAAGTGTCACGTTATTATTCATATTGATAAATTCCTTTCAATTATCTTTGTTAAATTTTTCGCGTAAATATAAAAAATAGATCGGTTGGATGAAGATAACAGTCATCACAAAGTTGTATTTTAACAGCACCAAGGGTTGCCTTTCTTATGTCAGATGCAGTAAAACGCATATAATTCATTCTTCTCATATTTCGTATATTTTGATTTTAGCACAACTAAAAAGGATAGTCAATACTTTCTGCCGCTTTTAATAACTCTTTGTTAATGTAACAATATTAAAAACATATTGCAAATATTTTAGGAACCGTGTATAATATAAACAACGAAAATCATGGAGATATTTACCTATGGCACAATACAAAATTCATTTAAGATACGTTTACACGTTTTACAGCTTCGGCGAAATCCTTGAAGAAGATGCCTTTGATGAGTTCGTTGAACTCAAAGATTCACCTTGCCGTTTTACGCTCCACGACCAAGAAGACGGAAGCTTTATTCTCAGCGAAATCAAGGAAGATTACATAGGAAAATTTGTTACTGTCACATTCCCGAACAAGGATAATATCATAGTGCGAAAAAACGAAGAATCTGAACTTGCATACGATGAATATTTCGATTCAATGGGCGATGATAATCACAATGTATATGAAGGTACAATATCTTTGGAAAATTCATGATTTGTTAATAATAGTTTACAAAAAGGGCTGTCTCAAACTCACGTTTAAGACAGTCCCTTTTGTGTGAATAGTCATATTTGTTTAATGCTCCGCAAAGAGATTACCATCACGAAGTCCGATTCTTATTTCACTATCGGGAGCTATATCCTCAGCGATAATTCTCTTAGCAACAAGCGTCTCAAGCTTGGACTGCAAAAATCTCTTAAGAGGACGCGCACCGTAGATAGGATCATAAGCCGATTTAATAATAAAATCCTTTGCCTCATCGTCAACCCTAACAATGATACGCTTATCCTCAAGTCGCTTTCCAAGATCGCGAAGCGCAAGATCTACAATTGAACGAATGTTGTCACGGGTTAGGGGTTTGAAGTAAATTATCTCATCAAGTCTGTTTAAGAATTCAGGGCGGAATGAGCGCTTCAAAAGCATATCAACCGATTTTTTTGCTTCTTCGCTTATTTCATTATTCTCTATTCCGTCAAGAATAATATCAGAGCCAAGATTGCTAGTCATTATAATGATAGTGTTTTTGAAGTCAACAGTTCTGCCTTGGCTATCTGTAATTCTGCCATCATCAAGAACCTGTAAAAGAACATTAAAAACATCCGAATGAGCCTTCCCAATCTCATCAAATAAGACAACCGCATAAGGCTTACGCCGAACCGCCTCGGTAAGCTGACCGCCTTCGTCGTATCCAACATATCCGGGAGGAGCACCGATAAGTCTTGATACACTGTATTTCTCCATATATTCGGACATATCTATTCTGATAATGCTTTTTTCATCATCAAACAGCGCCTCTGCCAATGCCTTAGCAAGCTCTGTTTTTCCTACTCCCGTCGGACCGAGGAACATAAATGAGCCAATAGGTCTTTTAGGGTCTCGAATACCTGCCCTTGAGCGCAGTATAGCATCACACACCTTTATAACGCCTTCATCCTGGCCTATAACACGTTTATGCAAAAGTTCATCCATCGAAAGAAGCTTATCCCTCTCGCCCTCCATAAGCTTTGACACAGGTATACCCGTCCATCTCGCAACAATCTTTGCTATCTCTTCTTCCGAAACGGCATCTCGGAGTAAAGATGTCTCGCGGAGATCTTCTTTTTTCTCGGCTTCTTCAAGCGCCAAGCGAAGCTCGGGAAGCCTGCCGTATTTAAGCTCTGCTGCTCGGCTGAGATTATACTCATTTTCCGCAATCTCTATCTGCCTTGTGACCTCGTCTATCTCTTCGCGTATTTTTTGGGTAGCTCCGATGCTTTCCTTTTCGTTTTCCCATTTCATCTTCATAGATGAAAATTTCTCCCGAAGCTCTGCAAGCTCTCCTCTGATAGCATCTATTCTTTCCTTTGATAGCTTATCGGATTCATGGGCAAGCGCGGCTTCCTCTATTTCAAGCTGCATTATCTTTCGTGATATTTCATCCATTTCGGTGGGCATTGAATTCATTTCGGTTTTAATGAGCGCGCATGCTTCGTCAACAAGGTCAATAGCCTTATCGGGAAGGAATCTGTCGCTTATATACCTGTTAGAAAGAATTGCAGCACTGATAAGGGCAGCGTCATGTATCTTAACACCGTGATAAACCTCATATCTCTCTTTCAGACCTCTAAGTATCGCAACAGTATCTTCAACCGAAGGCTCTGGTACCATTACAGGCTGAAATCTTCTCTCAAGCGCTGCGTCCTTTTCAACATACATACGGTATTCGTTGAGCGTAGTTGCTCCTATACAATGAAGCTCTCCGCGAGCGAGCATTGGCTTGAGCAGATTTCCGGCATCCATAGCTCCGTCAGTTTTTCCCGCTCCTACGATTGTATGAAGCTCGTCGATAAAGAGTATAATGTTTCCGCTCGATTCTTTTACCTCGGTAAGGACCGCCTTCAGCCTTTCTTCAAACTCGCCACGATACTTTGCACCTGCCACCAGCGCGCCCATATCCAACGAGAACAAACGACGGTTTTTAAGATTATCCGGTACGTCTCCTCGGACTATTCTTTGAGCAAGACCTTCAGCTATTGCCGTCTTTCCTACGCCGGGCTCACCTATCAGGCATGGATTATTCTTGGATTTTCTTGAAAGTATTCTTATTACGTTACGTATTTCGTCATCACGTCCGATTACAGGATCAAGCTTATGATTCTTTGCAAGCTCGACCAAATCCTGACCGTATTTTTTCAAAACGTCATACGTTCCTTCCGGATTATCCGTTGTCACCTTAGTATTACCCCTTATTCGTTTAAGCTCTTTTAAAATATCACCGCTTTTAATTCCAAAGCGAGAAAATATCTCCTTTATTTTAGTAGATCCGGACCCTGACATAGCAAGGAAAATATGCTCGACGGAAAGATAGTCATCTCCCATGTCGGATTTTATTTTTTCTGCATCCTTAAGAGTTTTTTCAAGCTCCGCGCTCATATATACCCTATCAGCCGAATATCCCGCTCCGCCTACCTTAGGCAAAGAATTTAAAGATTCATTTACCGAGGAAAGGAAGGCTTCCTTATTCTTTCCGAGTGCAGATATTATTTCAGGGCAAAGCCCTTCCGTATCAGTAAGAAGTGCGTAAAGAAGGTGAAGATCGCTGACGGATGATGCGGATTTTTCACCCGCCGTTTCAACCGCACGACTGATAGCTTCTTTAGTTTTATTAGTGAATTTTTCCATGTTCATTTCCAACACCTCGCCTTCATAAGAACATCTGAATATAGTTTACTTGCATATTATGAACGCATAAATACTAAAGTATGTATTTTTTGTAAATATTAGCACTCTTTTGATTCAAGTGCCAATTTTTATAGGCTTAAATTATTTCAATTTTATTGAATAATAGTTTTTTGTTAGCACTCGCAAACACCGTGCGTGCATTTTTCATCGGACTTTTTATCTAATTTAACAAAACGGCACTTGACAAGAAAACAAATATATAGTATTATTTATAGATGGAAATATCATAAATTATATATTTCCCTACGGGAGACATTTAATGATAAATTTTTTCAATGCGGCACGCATAAACATTATTCACGCAACGCACGAAGGTCATTCGTGGCTGGCTGATTTTTTCAAAGAACACCTGGGCGTTTTTGGCACATTTCTTGAAGAGGTTCTTATTCACGGTATTATTGATACACTCGTTCTTATTCCTTTTTTATTTCTTACCTACCTTTTAATGGAATTTATTGAGCATAAGGCTGGGGACAAAACGCTTCTTTTTATGAAAAAATCCGGTTCTTACGGACCTTTGGCGGGCGGTGTTATAGGAATTGTTCCTCAATGCGGTTTTTCTTCCGTCGCGTCAAACCTTTACTGCGGAAAGGTCATAACGACGGGTACTCTTATAGCGGTATTTCTTTCGACTTCCGACGAAATGCTTCCTATCCTTATCGGAAATTCGGATATAAAATTCAAAACGATACTTTTTATACTTCTTTATAAGGTTGCTGTTGCAATTGCTGTCGGATTTGCTGTCGATCTCGTTTTTCACTTACTTAAAAAGGATAACGAGACGATTAATATAGACGAGCTTTGCGATAATGATAACTGCCATTGCGAAAAAGGCATTTTTCATTCTGCGCTTCACCATACCGTAAGCATAACACTTTTTATTCTTCTTTGTACCATCTTTATCAATATAGCGGTATTTCTTATCGGTGAAGAGAATCTTGTTGCTATAATGTATAACAAACCTGTGTTAAGCCATATTATAGCATCGTTATTCGGACTTATACCGAACTGTGCCGTATCTGTTGCTCTGACAGAATTTTATACGAGCGGTTTTATAACCTTAGGAACAATGCTGGCAGGTCTTTTTTCGGGAGCGGGAGTCGGGCTTCTCGTTCTCTTTAAGGTAAACAGAGATATAAAAAGAAATTTAGTGATAGTAGGGATTCTTCTAACCGCAGGCGCTCTCTTTGGTCTTCTTGCGGACATTATAGGATTTGAAGCGATTATTACCTAAAAAGACAAAATATTTGCTGAATAACACAAAATCGTTATAGAAAACAGAAACTCCTTGTGTTAAAATAAACGTATAAACGGTAAAACCGCATATCAGCTAACAACGCGAGGAGCATTATGAAAAAGAATATAGCTATAATAGGATACGGCGGACAGGGAGCATGGCATGCAGCTAAAGCGATTGCAAGCGATGTTATCTCTCTTTCGGGTATATACGATATTTCAGAAAAACGCACCGATGCCGCAAAGACAAACGGTATCCATACTTACTATTCAAGAGAAGAATTGCTTGCTGATAAGAGCGTTGATATTGTGGTATGCGCGACTCCCAATGACGTACATAAAGAAATCATTATAGACGCGCTCAATGCCGGAAAGCACGTAGTATGTGAAAAACCGGTAGCTCTTTCACTCTCCGACTTTGACGAAATGTGCGATGCGGCAAATAAAGCGGGAAAAATATTTACCGTTCATCAAAACAGACGTTATGACGTTGACTATCTCGCAATGCAATCTATCGTTGATAGCAGTGAAATCGGAGATATAGTAAATATTGAATCGAGAATACACGGCTCACGCGGTATTCCCTCTCACTGGAGATGCCATAAGCCTGAGGGCGGAGGTATGATTTTAGACTGGGGAGTCCATCTTATAGATCAGATGCTTCGCTTAATCCCCGAAAGGATAACGAATATCTATTGTGAGGTTACAAATATAACCACCGACGAGGTTGATGACGGATTCAACCTTCACCTCACCTTCGACAGCGGTAAGCGTGCGACAGTGGAGGTCGGAACGTATAACTTCCTTCCCCTTCCGAGATTTTATATGCAGGCAAAAAAAGGAACTGCGATAATCGACGATTGGCAGAAAAAATGCCGTGTGGCAAAGCTCAAAGCATGGTGCGAAAAGGAAGTCCTGCCCGTGCAGACTGCGGCAGGAATTACCAAAACCATGGCCCCACGTGATGAAATAACCCTTGATTTTTATGAAATAGATCGCCCTGTATCCGACGTTCATGATTATTACCGTAATCTGATAGCAGCTATTGACGGAAAGGCAGAAATTTTTGTTAAACTTCATGAAGTACGCCGCGTTCTCGAAGTAATGGAAGCAGCCTTTCTCTCTGCGGAAAAAAAGGCAGTGATTAAAGTTGAGATATAAGTTATTCGGCTTAAAATGACTTCATACCTATTAAAATAAGAAAACACAGAGTTTTTGGATTTTACCCCAAACTCTGTGTTTTCTTATTAAACTTTTGAAGTTAAACAATCAAGCCTTTAAGCCTTCCCTTCGGAGCCGAAAAGCTTTATTTTCTTTATAACCTCTGCTTTGATAGCCTCTACCTTAGCGTTTCTGATTTCAAGGTAAGGTCCTTCAAATTCCTTCATTGCGCGCTTGCCTGCGTTGCAAAGATCTGTGAAGATATTTACTTTTGCAATACCGCCTGCTATGGTATTTCTGAAATCATCGTCAGAAAGACCAGAACCGCCATGAAGAACCAGCGGAGTATCAAGCTCGGCTCTTATCTTTTTGAGCGCATTAATATCAAGATTGGGTTTTTCCTTATAATCACCGTGCGCCGTACCTATTGCTACGGCGAGAGCATCTACACCGGTTGCTTCTACAAAATCGACCGCTTCTTTGGGAGTAGTATACATAGCTTCGCGCTCTTCAACACTTTCGTCAGTGTTGCCTACATGTCCTATTTCGCCTTCAATCGAAGCGCCAAGCTTATGCGCATAATCTGCCATAGCGCGCGTTCTCTTTATGTTATCATCAGCAGATCCTAAAGATCCGTCGAACATAATACTGGAAAAACCAAGCTCAAGAGCTTCATAGCAACGCTCCTCGGTAAGTCCGTGGTCGTAGTGAACAACAACCGGCACCGAAGCTCTCTTTGCGGCCGCAACCAACGAAGGTCCTATAAGCTTAAGCTCACCGTAAGGCAAAAGTATTTCAGCGGTGCCTATAACAACGGGAGAGCGCATCTCTTCCGCCGCGGAAATAACTGCCTCAAGCATATCCGTATCAGTAGTATTAAAAAGTCCTACTGCATATCCGCCGTCTCTTGCTTTTTCCAAAACATCATTAAGTGTTACAAGCATAATTACTCACCTTTTCCTATAATATAATAATTATTTAAATCTCTAATCTTTTGTACTGTTTTTGAAGCTCGTAAATCTCTTCTTTTGATCTCATACCGTCAACCGCGTTTTCTGAGAAGAGATTGCATGCAGCCGCAGCAGAAGCAAACTCAAGGGTAGCCTTATCGGTCATACCATGGTATATACTGAACAAGCATCCCGCGCAAAAGGCATCGCCCGCGCCAACGCTTCCCTTTATCTCCTCGCTCGGTATCTTAAGAGACGGAACAACAATGATATCGTTACTGTTTGAGCTAAGAAGAAAGCTTTTCTGCTTTGCATGCACTATAACCTTTTCGCGAACTCCCGCTTCAAGAGTTTTGCGCATGGCAAGCTTTATGTTTTCATCGTTCATCGTACCGTCTTCAAAATAAGGCTCAAGCCCCCATATACCGGTGCACTCAATTTCGTTAACTATTATATAATCACAATATTTAAGTGACGGTCTTACCTTTTCACCGTAATCATCGCGTTTGTTGCTTATAAGATCTACAGATGTTTTAATTCCTCTTGACTGAACTTCATGAAGAAAACGCGCCATTTTTGTACCGTATTCATCATCATCCTCATCAAACTTGTCCAAAAGAAGAATATATCCTATATGAAGTATATCGCAGTTTAAAGTATCTATATCAACGTCATCAGGGTCAAACTCTGCATTCGCTCCCTTTACATGGAAGAAGGTTCTCTCACCGCTGGGCATACTCATAACGTCAGAGAAAGAAGTGCTTTCTGTATGCGAAAACTTAACGCGGTCAACGTTTACTCCATAACCACGAAGCTTGGATAGTATAAATCTTCCGTTCTCATCGTGTCCTATCTTACCGATTACGGAGACAGGCAAGGTACTGTCTATTTTGATAAGGTCAATAGACGTATTTGGCGCGCATCCTCCGACGGCCTGATATATTGCTCCAATATTGGCAAGCATTCCAATCGAGGGATAATTTTCAATGTCTTTGACTATATCCACAAGCATATTTCCCGCAACGGTTATTCCACGGCGGTCACCAAGCATAAGATAATCAATGCTGACACCGAAAAGCGATGATATTGTCGGTATAAGCGTAATATCGGGATATCCCTGACCGCTCTCCCATTTGCTTACGGCCTTATTGGTTACGTCCAACTTTTCGGCAAGCTCCGACTGCGTCATTTTTTGCGAACGGCGAAGCTTCTTTATCGTTGAACCCATAGTTTTTGCATCCATAATTTAATCCTCCGTTTTCTTAATTTTATCACATTCATAATATAAAGTAAACCTACGGCTTGGAGATTATTCAGCAATTATAAAGAAGAAAAATCTTCCGTTGGTGGATTTTTTGTTTTTTTAGCATGAAATCGGATGCTTCACGCATCAAAACTTGCTTAATTTATGGATTTGCCATTCGACTAAAAATCAAATCATCCTCTGAAAACGAAAAAAGAAAACAAAACACACTATATATTGCTTTTATCACAGCATTATGATATAATAAAACAGCCCTGTGTTTTGCGATTTATAATATGAATGTATAGAGAGATTAATCTATGAATTTGATATTTGGTAAAAATAGCAGAAGTTGCCGCGGCAGTCGGATATCTTGACGTCAATTCATTCTACATAGCGTTCAAGAAAACCGTCGGTATATCGCCCGCTCTTTACAGAAAAAGTCTTAATAAGAGCCACGGTTGATTTTTTTACGAAAATGTGATATAATAATACAATAAAAACGTGTGCAGGAAAATATATGGAAAACTTTAAGAAAAAAGCTATTGAGCTATTAATGGGGCTTGCGGTTAATGAAAAGAAAAACCCCGCAGTAGTTCCCTATATTCCCGCGAAGCTTTCTTCAAGCGCGAATGAAAAAAAGAGTCTTCAACGCAGGCTCGGAGGACCAAAACGCAAATATTCAAGAACTCTTACTATGCTTCTTCGCGAGCTTGAATATGAAAGGCGCGCAAATATTCATAACATTATGATAATTAAAAATGGAGAGGTAATTTGCGAAGCATCTCACCCAGGCTATGATACAAACGTATACCATCTTGCTCATTCAATGTCTAAAACCGTAACGGCGCTTGCGATCGGATTTCTCGCCGATGAAGGTAAGTTAGATATCAATCAAAGAGTCGCGGATATTTTCCCCGAAATTTCATATAAGGATCACCGTTTTTCAAGCATAACGGTTGAGCATCTTCTTACGATGAGAAGCGGAGTTTCCTTTGCAGAGCTTGGGTCTGTAACAGAAACAAGATGGACGGACGCGTTCTTTTCGTCTGAACTTTCCTTTGCCCCGGGCGAATCGTTTGCCTACAACAGCATGAATTCATATATTCTCGGAAAAATCGTTACTCGTATTACGAAAAGACGCCTTTCTGATTTTCTCCGCGAAAAGCTGTTTGAGCCTCTGGATATAGACAATTACCTATGGGAAATAGGGCCCGAGGGCACGGAAAAAGGCGGGTTCGGATTGTACCTTTCTTGCGAGAGCTTTGCAAAAATCGGGCTTATGCTTCTCGGATGCGGGTCTTATAACGGAAGGCGCATCATTTCGCAGGATTTTGTATCCCTCATGACAAGAACTCACTCTTATGCTCCGCTTGAAAAAGGCGGGTTTAACTACGGTTATCATATATGGACAAGCAGAGATTCTTCCGACTTTCTCCTCAACGGAATGTTAGGTCAGAACGTGCTTGTAAGTCCTGAAAATAACGTTGTAGTCTCTATAAACGCAGGCAATAACGAGCTGTTTCAGGACAGTCCTGCGCTTGAAATAATAAAAAAGTACATTTCAAGTCTTTCCGAGGATTCATATGCCACCCGTGCTGAATTTTACAGTCTGAAAAACAGAATAAAGACCTTTTTCGTAAGACGCCACTGGGTAAGACCGAAGCAAAAAATACGTTCTGTCAGCACACTTTTACGTCTGCGTGATTCAAAACCCTTTGACGAATGCTGGAATCCTGTGCTCGGATCCTATGCTTTTCCTGAAAACAATTCGGGAATACTACCGCTTTTTATAAGCGTTATGCAAAACAACTATATAGGCGGTATAGAGAAAATAAGCCTGCAAAGACGCAAAAACACTCTTCTTTTTACCTCCGTCGAAGGCGGTATAGCGTATGAGATTCCCGTAGGACTTTACGGCTTTGAGGAAAGTATTATCAACTTCAAGGGGGAAAAATATATCGTACGCGCCATAGGCGAAGCGATGGAAGACGAAGATAGAAATCCTGTTTATAAAATTGAGCTTATTTTCCCCGAATTACCAAATACGCGTATGATAAAAATTACACACGCCCCTGAGGGTATAAGAGTTCGTCTGAGCGAATCACCTAACCAAAGAGTTGCGGACAGATTTATCTCTTCCTTCACCGAAGGAGGAAAGCTGGGTTTTGCGATGGGACTCATAGAAAAGAAGATAGGCGAAGATTTTATATCCAAAAGACTCACGTCGCTATTTAACCCCGATTTGTCGGGAATTGATACGCGTATCAGCGGTTGGGAATCAATAATAGAAGCTGTAAACCGCGAAATCTGTGAAAAACGTGAAAGCGACAATAAATTTGTAAAATCCTTTATAGGCAAATTCATCGGAGACGAAAAAGAAGAAAAGCCCAAGGAGGAAAAGCCTAAATCGGGCGGATTCCTCGCAAAGGCTATATCTGCTCTTTTTTCAAAGGTGAAACCTGCCGGAGAAAAGGAGTCAGAAGGAGCACAGATTTTCGACTTCCCTCAGGTAGAGATAGTTGTGCCTAATGAAGACTCTGAAAAAAACATCGCATACGATAGCTCGTGCGATGAAAATGAGCAAAAACCATAACTTTGATTTACAAAAACAAGGGTATCTTAACTCAAAAAGTGAGAAAGGATACCCTTGTTTTATTTAAAGTTTTGAATAACCGAAGCTATTAACGAGAGCGTCTATTTGCTCTCCTCTTTTGCAAAGCGGACATTCATGAGACGGATATGAAACATAATCCTTGAGGTCGTTAGGATCAAACACAGAGTTAACCTTGTATCCAATGCAATCATTTGTTGTTGCGAATATAGAAGCAATTCCCGCTACCTCGCCGCCGTAATATTTTATAGCTTCAATTGCCGACTTGGCGGTATATCCTGTTGTTACAGATGCCGCAAGGATAAGAACGTGCTTGCCCTTAATTGCAGAAGCAAGACTTTCTCGGAATATTATTTGACTTCCAGATGTGCGCTCGGGAGTCAAAACATATATTGTCTGATGCGCGTTAATTGAAAGAAAATGACCTTTAGTCAGTTCATTTGCAAGGCAAGTTCCTATAACTTCAGTTCCGTCAAGACAAAGAATCGTATCTACGATAGTTGTTGCCTTGTAATAGCTTACCAGCTCTTCGGCAACCGCTGAGGCCTCGGATAAACGTGTTTTTTGAGTGGAGACGTCAATGTAATAATTAATATGGCTGTGATTGGTAGCAAAGTGCCCTTTTGAAACCCTTAAAAAGAGATTCTGACGCTTCGTTTTGATTTTGTAAGATTGTTCTGTTGGCATAAAGGATCTCCTTTGTGTCGTTTTTCAAGCGCGATAAATCGCACCTCTTGTATATATTCTACCGCAAAATTCACGTCATGTCAAGAAAAAATATAGGATACGGCATTTTTGAGCAAATGCAAAATACGTAATTAAAAGTTATTTTTGTATTGTATTTTATTTTTAATTGTGATATACTAACCTTAAAATATGCTCGGAGAAATCTTATGAAAGTAGAAAATATAAAGTCGAATATACCGAAGCTCGATATATGCGTGCGGCATATGAATCATTATATAAAACCGTGCAAAATAGCTCAGCTCCACTATCATGACGAGCTTGAATTCCTTCCCGTATTTAACGGTACATTTTGTTGCAAGGTAGACGGAATTGACTATATCGCGCATGCCGGAGAAATAATATTTATAAATTCAGGTGTTCCTCACGAGACCGAATGCTTAGAACCGGAAACGCGCTCGGGACTGCTGCAATTCAGAGAAAGCAGTTACCTCGACCGCGATATACAAAAAGTAATAAAGTATTCTGTAAAATTTCAAAATCTTGACGGTGCGCCCGTTCTTATTTTGAAATCAAAAGAGATATACGCGGCAATCAGCCGAATTTTTATTGAATCTCAAGAAAAGCAAAACGCCTACGAGGTTATGATAAAGTCGCATATATTAAGGATAATAGCTCAGCTGTACCGTGACGGAATTCTCTCCGACGGTGAGCAGGTTTATGCCAGCGCAGCCGTGCAGAAAATACTGCCTGCGATGATGTACATAAATCAGCATTACGGAGAGGAAGTAACTCTCGAAGCCGTAAGCGGGATGATGGGGTTTGACCGCAGTTACTTCTGCAGAATATTTAAATCTGCAACGGGTGCCACCTTTACCGAATATCTGAATTTTGTTCGGATATGCAAAGCTGAGAAAATGCTCTCCTCAACAACGCGCAGCATACTTGATATTTCTGCCGACGTCGGATTTTGCTCTGTATCATACTTTAACAAGCTTTTTAAAAAGTATAAAAACTGCTCTCCGAGCTTTTATCGCACCGCGAAATACTGCAACAATATATAAGCTTCAAAGCTCGCGACCGAGTTTTAACTTTGGTCAGCGGGCTTTTTTTGACTCCCTTTTCCTTTCCGGTGCAGAGTCAATATAAAGAGTAATTACTTCTTCGAGCGTTCTTGAAAGAGCAAGTCTTTGCTTAGCTGTAAGAATACTGCATTTACGGTAGAGAGTCAGAAGCTTTATCTCATCATCAGAAAGCTCTGACGAATCATGAGTAATCGGAACGTCTAAAAGCTCACCGACACTTATATCAAAGCTTTCGGCAAGAGCAGGAAGCATTTTCATATATGAAGAGGACTTTCCTCTTCTCCAGTTATTAACCGTCTTTGAAGCAAGTCCCATCTCGCGTTCGAAAGCAGCGTCGCTGTCATACTCTGCGTCAATAAGACTTAAAATTTTATTCCTGGTTTCATTGCTATTATTTTCGCTTCTTTTCATTTTTAATTCCAGCTCCTTTATTCTTGTTATGAGCAGATGCCGAAGTGCGTTTTTTCGGCTCTGCCTTTTTGTTTGTTGTTATTTTCGTTTTAGGAGCTTTTGCGCCCTTCACTGCGGAAAATCCGAATTTTCCGAGCTTTCTTCCAAGTGAAAAATATTCACCGTGCGCATAAGCCATAAGGCCCGCTCGGTCGAGACAAATTCTTCCTTTCGAATCAAGAATAGCTTCATCACAGCTGACATTTACTATATCTGCCATAAAAACATCGTGCGTTCCAAAGTGAAGAACATCGAAAACCTTGCACTCCAAAGCAAGCGGACTTTCTTTTATCGTAGGAGGCGCAACCGAGTCGCTTTTTATCTTCGTCAGAGAAAGCTTCTCGAATTTATTCACCTTTGCACCTGTATAAATGCCTGCATAATCGGTAGCGAAAGCAAGCTTTTCCGTCGTAAGATTTATCACAAATTCACCGTTATTTGAAAGAAGCTTATGAGAATATCTTGACGGACGAACGGAAATATACGTTCTTGCAGGAGAGGAAGAAAGTATTCCGGTCCATGCCACGGTGATTATATTTGAGTTTTCCATGTCTCCGACAGTCACCATAACGGCAGGCAGCGGAGCATGAAGCGTTCCGGGGTTAAAACTGCGTCTTGACATATAAAAAACCTCTTAATCGTTTTTTTCTAACATTCCGAGCCAAAGCCTTGTAAGGATAGGATCGGGAAGAATCTTAAAAAGAAGATGCTGAAGCTTTGTATACCAATTGGTAACGTACATAGCTCGTCCCTTAATGCTTGCTTTTACACAGCCTCGGCATATCTTTTTAGGGTCAAGCAAGGGCTTCATTGCTTTAGGAGAATATGAACCCTTTGCTCCTTGCGATTTAGGCAAAAACGGAGTATCCACCCAACCGGGACAAAAGCATGTAGCGCGAATGCCGTAATCACGAAGCTCGTAATTTAACGACTTTGTATAATGAAGAACAAACACCTTTGACGATGAATATACATTAAAGTTAGGCAAAGGAGTAAAGCAAGAACCGCTTCCCATTTCAATAATCCTGCCTCCCCTTTTTATAAACGGCACACTCATATGAGTAATCAGGACGGTTGCCTTTACGTTAAGATCTATCATATCCTCTACCGTCTGCTCCGAAAGAAGATCAAATGAGCCGAAAACGCCGAAGCCCGCCGCATTGACGAGAAACGCTATTTCGGGCTTTTCTTCATCCAACGCTTTACGGTATAGGTCAATTCCTTCTTTTTTTGATAAATCCGCGCAAATTATTTTGCAAGGTGCCTGAAGCTCACTAGCGACCGCATTCAGACGCTCTTCATTCCTCGCGATAAGCCAGAATTCACTGACGTCTGTCATTTTTCTTATGTTAAGCGCAAGCTCACGCCCGATACCGCTTGACGCACCCGTTATAACCGCTATCGACATATAATGTCTCCTATCTGTATTTATTTGAATATAGTTTACTACAAATTACGAAAAAAGTAAAGATATAAATTAAACCAACAATACATTTTTAATACAACAAAAGTCTGCCCCGACTTTGAGGCAGACCTTCACCGTATTATATTTTACGAAATGATCCGAAGCGCATCACTCACTTCTTCAAACGTAAGAGCTGAATTTATTTTTGCTCTGAATGCAGCAGAGCCGCGAAACGCTTTAAAATATGCAGCTATCTGCTTTCTTGCTTCGCGCACCGCAATATTTTCACCCTTATCAAGTATAGCCGCTCTTAGCTGGAAAAGAGCAATGTTTTTCTTCTCGCCAAGGCTTATAGGCGCAAATTCACGTCCTTCAAAGCGGCAAATTATTTCCTTAAAGATAAAGGGATTTCCTATCGCGCCTCTTCCAATCATAATTCCGTCCGCACCGGTTTGTTCGAGCATATCGCATGCAGAGGCAGCGTCTGTTATATCTCCGTTTGCGACAACGGGTATACTCAAGCTTTGTTTTACTTTTTTTATAATTTCTTTGTCTGCTTTTCCGCCGTAAAGCTGCAATCTCGTTCTGCCGTGAACAGCAACCATTTTCGCTCCAGCCGATTCTGCTGCAAGCGCACATTCAACAGCATTTATATGCGAAGAATCAACTCCGGCTCGTATTTTTACCGTGCATGGTATATCTATCTCACTTGACACAGCGCGCACTATTTTGTATATAAGCTCGGGATCCTTCATAAGCGCGCTGCCCTCTCCGTTAGAAAAGACCTTATGTACAGGGCAACCCATGTTGATATCTATGGCACAAGGCGCGCAATACCCCTCAGCGTCATATCCTTTTTGCATAGCGTATGCCGCCCGTGCCATAATCTGCGGCTCTGAGCCAAAAAGCTGAAGCGAAACCAATCCTTCATCACCGCGCACCCGTGCTAAATTAAATGTCTTTTTATCTCCGAAAGTGACAGCCTTTGCGCTTATCATTTCTGTGACGGAAAGCTCAGCTCCCATTTCATGGCAAACCATTCTCATAGCTCTGTCAGTATATCCTGCCATAGGAGCTAAAATAAGTCCGTGCCTTAGTATTATGTTTCCTATTTTCATCAAAGCACCAATGCTTTCTAAAAATCAGTTTAATTCTTTCTTCGCAAGCTCTGCCCCGTCTCGCTTGAGTGAAAGCCTCTTTAGCTTTCTGAATGCCAAAACAAGAAGAACTGATTGCATGGCAATTGTCAGTATCCAGGATACCGGATAAACCGAGAAAAGACCGAAAAGATTATTCATAGACTCCATCGGGAATATAACGCTGATCCAGAAAATTCTGAAAACACATACTCCTCCAAGCGATATAAGCATAGGAGAAAGCGAATATCCCATTCCTCGGACAGCTCCGCTTATAACTTCCATAACTCCGCATAGGAAATAAGTTGAAAGTATTATCTTCATTATTTCGACAGCGGTATCAATTATAATCGACGCATCAGGATTTTCCTTGTCAACAAATAGCCATGCAAGCTCTTTTCCGAGTAAGAGCTCGGTTTGCGATATGATTAATCCAACCGAAACGACTTGAATAAGCGAATAAAACACAGCTTTTTTCGCTCTTTCATATTTACCTGCACCGTAATTCTGACCGACAAATGTCATAGCTGCATGCGAGAAGCAGTTCATCACGGTGTAGGTTATACCATCAATATTGCTTGCTATCGTTTTTGCCGAAACGGTTGTTGTCGGGAAGGTGTTCGCCGCGCTCGCGAGCATAACGTTAGATATACTAAAGAACGAGCCTTGAATACCGGTAGGAATTCCGTATCTGAAAATGCGCAGAAGTATGCTTTTATCAATAGCAAGTTTTCTCATACAAAGGCAGAAGCTTTCTCCCTTATTATTCATAAGCACGAGCACAACCGCAACAGCGGAAAGATACTGCGCGCATATTGTCGCTATCGCAACTCCGTCTACGGTCATATGGAACACAATTACAAACAAAAGATTCAAAACTACATTCACAACGCCGGTAGACGCAAGTATGTAAAGCGGTGTTTTGGAGTCACCCGTTGACCTGAGGATAGAAGCTCCAAAGTTATAAACCGAGCTTGCCGGAATACCTAAGCAGATTATCTTCAGATAAAGATCCGCTTTATCAAGGATTTCCTCGTTCGTTCCCATAAGCACGAGAGCCGGACGCGAAACCAACAGACCTATCAGCATAAAGGCAATGCCGCCGATGACCGAAAAACTCATCGCAGTATGCACAGCTCGGCTGACTCGCTCATTGTCCTTTGCGCCCCATGCTTGCGCTATAACCACACCCGTTCCCGAAGCGACACCGAAAAGCAAGTTAACGATAAGATTCGTAAGAGCTGCCGTGCATCCCACCGCAGCCAGTGCCGCGTCATCACCGGAATATTTTCCAACGACGATGTTATCCGCCATGTTATAAAGTATCTGTAAAATTCCCGTCGCCATTATAGGAAGCGAAAAAAGAGTTATTCTGAAAAACAGCGGACCTTGCGTAAAATTATGCTTAGGCTTTATTCTCTCGCTCATTGAAACTTCTCCTAATCTTAACTGCGTTATTCTTACTCAGTCTTAGAACATCTCGGTCATCCTTATTTTTTCAAGTCTTTCAATCTCGGATATATAGACATTATTCTTAAGCGTCTCTTTGCTTGCTACGCGGGAATCAAAAATAAACTTTTCAATTTTACCTCGTACCTCATGAGGCTGCTGCGTGCGCTGAAGCATGGTATGCGCAGCTCTCTTTGCCTCGGATATTTCATCAATAGGAGTGCAAATTACCTGTATCTCATACTCCGAGGAATAATCAATATTGCAAAGAGTAACGCTGACTTCCGCATACTTAGATGCCTTATAAGCAGTAGGCTTTCCGTCCTTAAGAACGGTTATGCTAACCTTACGGGCTACCCCAATGTGAGGATCTGCAACGTGATTTACAACAATATTTCTGAAGTTAAACGTAACGTTTCGGCTCGCCGGGAGAGGTGAAAAATCACCGTACGACGAAAGCTTGACCGACACGGTATTTCCGTTTTCATTAACGCCAACCCTGGTAAAGGCTTCTCTTTGGCACTTTCCGTCATCCTCGTAAAGAGTATAGCTACCATTACCGTTAAATATCTGAAGCTCAAGATTTTCGGGATTTGCCGAGCTGTTACCCTTATCAGATGACAGAGGCAGTACCGCGCCTTCCCTTGCAAGCACGGGGATATAATCAAGCGGACGCACCATAGTTACCCATTTTCCGCCTTTGCCAGAAGTGTAAAGAACTCCTGTGAAGATATCAGTCCATCTTCCTTCGGGAAGCCATACGTCAATTGAGGAAAGATTCTTTTCCTCACTCTTTTTTACAATAGGCGCAACTATGAAGTCAGAACCAAATAGATACTGTCCCTTCGCTTTATAGCTTTCTGGACATTCCGAATATGCATAATACATAGGCTCGACAAGTCCGAGACCATCCTTATGCGTGCGATAATTGCAGGTGTAAAGGAAGGGTATCATACGGTGGCGGAATATAAGCATCTCTCTTGCAAGCTCTCCGATACCGTTTTCGTAAGTCCAAGGCTCTTTTGTAAGATACGGAGAATCGGTACAGTGCATGCGGTTCATCGGGTTGAATACGCCGAACTGAAGGAATCTTATGTAAAGCTCGTCATCCTTTGTACCCTTATGATGACCGCCTATATCATGCCCCCACCAGGTGTAGCCGCTATTAGTCGCTGTCGCGGTGAAATACGGCATATAAGAAAGTGTTGCCCAAGAGATAGACGTATCTCCGGAAAATCCGATGGGATAACGATGAGAGCCTATACCGGCATAGCGAGACATAATAAGCGGATGATCACCGTCTCTCGCTATATCGAGAGAGTGATAATGGTTGAGAGCCCAAAGAGGATCAAGACCTTCCATCGCAGAATTTGTTCCCTGCTGCCAATCTATCCACCAGAAGTCCACTCCGTCTTTTTCGTAGGGGTTGTGCAGAATTTTAAAATAATTATTTACAAAATCGTCGTTGGCGATGTCGAACTTGATCTGTTTTTCACTTTTAGGATCAACACCCATAGCAACAGCCATTTCTTCATACATATCCTCGAAATATCGAACACCATCAGCCGGATGCAGGTTAAGAGTTATTTTAAGATCTCTTTTCTTTATCTCACGAAGAAACGCGCGGTAATCGGGGAAAAGCTCTGTATTCCATGAATATCCCGTCCAGCCAAGCTTGAATGCCCGATCTGCCACGGTTCCGTGATGCTCGCTGATCTTACCGCTCTCGGTAATCTTTTTCTGCTTATCAAGGTCATTGGAATAATGCCAATCCATATCAATGGTAGCAACAGTCAAGGGAATGTTCTTTTTCTCAAACTCGTCAAGCAGATACAAATACTCCTCGTCTGTATAAGAATGATAACGGCTCCACCAGTTACCGAAGGAATAACGCGGAAGCATCGGAGTATAACCTGTTATAGAGTAAAGCGCGCGCACCGCTTCTCTGTATTCATGTCCGAAAGCAAACACGTATATATCAAATTCCATATCTGCGCATTTCGTAAGCTTTCCGTCATCAAGGAGACGAAGCGAATTAGTATCATCAATAACGGCAACTCCGCTCTCCGAGCAAACGCCAACATCAAGCTTTAATGTCGATTTGTCCCTTATGCATACCTCTCCGTCATAGCAGTCAAGCGTTCTTGTTGTTCCGAGAAGATTTCCGTCATTGCTAAGCGGAACGTTCTTTCCGTTTATAATCGCGTAACTTTCATCGAAGCTATCACTCACGAAAAGAGTAACACGGTCTGTGGTTATTTCCACATTATCATAGTGTTTCTTAACCGTGAATTTCTGCTTTGGCATATTCCTATACCAAATGCTCTGTGTGGCATCATCATTAAAATTTCTCTTTTCGTCCTTTTCAATTCTGAAAAGGCAGCTTCCAAGCACAGTTATACGGTAAGGACCGAATGGAACAATGTTCTCCTCATGCGCTTTTGGATAAGTTTTAACAATTAAATGTTTGTTAAGCATGATGTCTCCTAACCAAGATTCATTTTAAAATATTTTATCACACATTTCAATGCGTGTCAATGAAATAACAAATTAAATATCGTATTTCGCAAGAATCTCGCTCGGACTCTTAAGGAGCAGAATCGAAATCGGCAGGATACCGAAGACAAGTGTAACGGCATAAAGGAACACAAGAAGCAAAGCAGCCATCCACAATGGATAGAAGAATATTGCTTCAACAAGCGGTGATATACTAAGACAAGCAGCTATAAAAGCGCCCGAGATTATGTACCCGACAAGCACGGTAAGCGTCGCCAGCACCAATGCCTCTGCTAAGAACTTGAATATCAAATTCTTTTTTGACACGCCTATGGCCCTGTATATTCCAACCTCTTTGATTCTGCTCATAAGAGATGAGCGCATGATAAAGTACATGCACAAGCACATCAAAGCAAATACTGCAACAATTGAGATTACACCGCCAAGAATTTCTTCTTTATAGGAATCTATCAGTTGCTCATAAACTCCATCGGGAGTCAAGATCGCGGGAAGTATCTCATGCGGAGTTTCTATATCAGAAAAATTATCATAAATCCAAGCTTCAGTTGCCTTAGTATCATAAGAATGAATAACAGTATAATATACACTGTCTGCCGGTATAGCCTCATTATCCGTGTATATATAGTGCGTCGAACTCACTTCTATAAAGTCATCGCTGTCGCCTAACGTTTTTGAAAGCTTTATATAATCAGCATCGCTGATAAGATAAGTTGCGGAATTATAGGCAAGTGCGTTGTGAGAATTATGATAATACTCCTCCATATATTTTTCACTGCATTCCATTAGCAAGTCGTTAAGCGCAAAAGACTCCAATCCGTAATCAAAGCTTGAAGGAGGATAAGATCCGTTCTTTTCTTTGTAAAGAGTTGCTTGATAATACATTGCACCGTCGTGCTCGGTCACGAAACAATATTTCATCGCGTCTATTCCCTTTGACATATAAAGCCAATATTCAAAGCCCTCGGAGGATACAATGTAATTATTCTTTATATAATTCTCAAGCTCCGAGTAATAAACGTCGAGATAATCGTAATACTTGGAATCCGCAAACTCATAATACTCAGGCGTATCGGTCTCTATAGCAAGATTTTCCTTGGATATAATAGAGGAAACGTATTCCTCATACGAAGGCTTTTCTATACCTAAATGTGAAATGTACTCGATATATGAACTGTATTTTTTGTACACGTCGGATATTTTCAAAGACATACCGCTTAGCTTTGCCGTATCACCTACCACTTTGCCGGGATCTACATTGCCCACAATTAAAGCAGCTTCGCCTTCCTTTATCGAAAGACCGTAATCACTGGCAGGATAAGCATATAAAAATGAAGATCTGTTTACGTATCTTGCATATGCCATAGGTGTGAAATATACAGCCGATTCATTCGATTCAACCACACCGACAACCCTTGGCTTTGTACCGTTAATACTCTGGTTAAGAATAAAACCTATCGTATCTCTGTATTCGGAAATATAACCTAAGGACGAATTTTCAATAAGCTTATCAGCAAGTGCGGTTGTTATAAGAATTTCATTATCCTTCATGCCGTCGCACTTTCCTTCAACAAGCACAAGTCCGTAGAGAAGCGAAGTATCCATAACGACAGCATTAGCCTTGAAAGCGCCCGTATAAGCATCAACCACAAACGTTTCAAAGGATCCGACGCTGAATGAAAGCTCAACGTCGCCTTTTGGATAATCGTAATACAAGCTGATAAAATCAATTCCCGTGCCCTCGTCATTTACCCCCATTGTCAGCTTTTGTGATACGTTTTTATCAGCCGAATAAACGTAAAAGATGTTTTTGTTGTAATTTCCGTTTGCTTCGATAGCCTTTGAGAAAGACGTGCCAAGCACAGCACTCATAAACACTATAACCGCGGCGAAGAGCGCAAGGCAGGTGCGCATAAAATTCTTGCTTTTCTTCGCACGCTTAAAATTCTCTCTGTAACCGCTTTTCAAGGAAGATGCAAAGGTAAACAAACGGCCGAAGCGCTCGCCCTTAATCGGAGGCAGACTTGACATATCAACGCTTTTTGTGTCTTGTTTTTTATCTTCGCTCTCTGTTTTTTCGAAACTGCCTTCAAGGAGCCTCAGCTCACTCGATCTGTCGATCACCTGAACTCCCGCAGAATCGATTTGAATATAGAATTTCCCCTCGTTATTTACAATTTTAAGCTTAATCGGCTCATTGGGAAGCTCACCGTAATATTCTATATTGGCTTCCTTAGAACTTATTTCCTTCTTCTCATATTCGCCAAGATAGATATGGTTTTTATCTCTGACAGTAACGGATGATGCGGAAAGATTATCCTTAATATCAACTACCTTTCCGTCAGACAGCTCTATCACCTTATCGCAATATAAATCAACAAGATTTGCCTCGTGGGTAACAAGCAGAACGAGATGATCCTTGGATATAGCCTTTATAAGGTCCATTATCATCAAGGTGTTTGCTTCATCAAGATTTCCCGTAGGCTCATCTGCAAGAATTATTGCGGGATTTTTGACTATTGCACGAGCAATAGCTATTCTCTGCTGCTGACCGCCGGAAAGAGTATCGGGAAACCGTTTGGCATACTTCTCCATGCCCACGTTGGCAAGAGCCGCCATAACTCTTTTCTCTATCTCTTCGGTATCCGTCATTCCGCAAATTCTGAGAGCATCGGCAACATTTTCAAAGCAATTTTCGTTTTGGCACAAGTTGTAATTCTGGAATATATAGCCTATGTATTTGTTGCGTACTTCATCGGTATTTTTGCGTATATCGTACCCGTCGATACCAACGGAGCCTCCATCATATGAAGCAAGTCCGCCAATAACGTTCAGAAGCGTCGTTTTTCCGCATCCGCTTCTGCCGAATATAGCAACCATACCGCTATTTGGCAGCGTGAGTGTGACGTTATCTATAACGTGTATTTCATTGTTTTTGCCTTTATTAAAGAACTTATCAAGAGAGTTTATTTTGATCATTTATCATCGCCTCCTCTCAAGGTTTTCTTAACGCTGAACCCAAACAGATTCTTAAGCTGCTTATGAGTAATAACAATCGTCAGGATTATCATTCCAAGGAAAATAAGAATGTACTGCCATGGATAAAGGTAAACGAAAATACTGTTAAACGCAGGCGTCGTAAAGATAAGTATTGCGACTACGACAGAGGTAATGATTGCCGGGATAACAGATATAAGCATACGAGCATACATTGCTATGCGAATAACTCGCACGGGTATGCCCATAGACCTCATAATCGCCATATCTGCCTTGAACGCTCCTATAACTCTTGAGGAGCATAAATATACAAAGAATGAAAGGAATACTACTGCTATAAGCCAAAGAACAGCAAACATGACAGATGTAAGTAGTCCTAATATTACATCAACTCCGCTCGGCTTATAAGTAGTGCAAGACGGAACTGCAATATATCCCGATTCATTCAATAAAAGCGCTGCCTCTTTTGCCGCCTCATCATCAGCGAAGAACAATGATGCCTGCGTATAAGATTTTGAAAGAGCATCATTTGCCAGGTTATATAACAGGGAGGGAGATATGAATATTTCTTTATATTCATCGTCCTCCGATGTCGGAGCCTTATCTGTTATATATTCCTCTCCAAAGGTCTTCTCAAAGGTTAAAGCATCCGAATAATCGTAGTAATAATTATAGCTGTAATACTGGGATACGAAGCGAACGCTCGTAGACTCTGTGTTGCCGGCGAATTGATTCTTTATATGTTTTGATATATATATTTTGTTTTCTTCAAGTTCAAAGCAAGGCACGATAGAATAAATATAGTACATCTCACTGGCACCGTTTTTCAGCATAATGTTAACCGATGTTTGCATATCAGCACGTTCCACCGCATAATACACCGCTGTGGCTATATCAAATCCTTCCTTTGTAAAAAGGCATTTTCCGAGTATATTGTTATCATAATAATACTTAATTCCCACCACGTCAAACTCGGTATAGCAATATATTATTTTATCTGTAAGTATTGATTCTTCCCCGAAGTCGGGCTTATATGATATCGGAAGATATAAGAATACTTCGTTTTTCTCTTTAGGATATCTTCCGATTATATCATCGCCATAGTGCTCTCCATATGTAAAATCAAGGTTTTGATAACAGTATTCACCGTCGGGCGCTGTATAGGAAACGTAAATGTATTCGCCTTCATCCAAAAGCATATCATAATGAAGATACGTTTTAGCGCCATAGCTTTCGGAAAGAGCTGCAAGCTCTTGATCGGTTATTATTTCACCGCTCCGCTTTGTTATAATCAGTCTTCCGTCAATATGGGAAAACATATAACTATCCTCAAAAATAGAACCCATATCGGAGCAAAGAGAGGTTACCGCGAATATTCCAAGCATTCCTATTATCATCAGCAAGCAGAGAAAAATCGAAAGTTTTGGCTTTGATGTGAAAATAGTTTTTCCTAAAAGAAATCCGTTTTTAATATCCTTTTTAATTAAATCTTTTTTGGAAGCTGATGAGGCACCTTTTACTTTCTCATCTCTTTTTGTTTCCACAAAATTTGAAGGAGAAACTATGTGATCGGATTCCACCGTTCCGTCAAATATACGAATATGCCTCGTGGCATATTTTTCAAGCTCGTCAAAGCTGTGAGTAACAACTATAAGAAGCTTATCACGAGAAACCTCATAAAGAAGATTCATTATTTCAGCGGAAGTAGCAAAATCCAAGTTTCCGGTAGGCTCGTCTGCCAGAATGATAGGACTGTCCTTCGCAAGCGCGCGGGCAATTACAGTTCTCTGCTTCTGACCTCCCGAAAGCTTGCTTCCCTTATGATGAATATGCGAGCTGAGCCCAACCCTTTCAATAAGCTCAAGCGCTCTTTTCCTTCGTTCCTTTTTATCATCAATGTTCATAAGTGCCAGCTCAACGTTTTCAAGCACCGTGAAACTGTCAAGAATATTATAATCCTGAAATATAAACGAAATATACTTTTCTCTATATCCCTCCCAATCGGACTGCATATAGTGAGACGTAGGATGCCCCTCAATTAAAAGTTCGCCCTCCTCATAGGAATCCATTCCGCTGATAACATTAAGAAGCGTGGATTTTCCCGAGCCTGACTTACCGGTTATCGCAACGAATTCGCCTCTGTCAAACGAAAGATTGACTCCGCGTATACCAACGGCAACGTTTCCTTCTGAAACGTATATTTTTCCAATATCATTAAGCCTAAGTAACGACATAAAAATCTCCTTTACATATAAATTTCCAATAAAGCAATTTTAAATATAGGATCTTTAAAGCTCAGACTGTGTTTTTATAACGACAATCGAATGTCGAAATCAAGCAATTTCGACGGCAAATCTGTGATTTGCTAACAGTTTTCGAAAAAGAAAACTGTTGATTTCTGTTGCAATGATTATAGTACAAAAGCTGAGGCTTTTGTTCAGCTGTTTTACAGCTGCGAAAAGGATTTGTCCTTTTCCACATACTATAATAATTATTATAAATTATGTTGTAAATATTGTCAATACATTTCTCATTACAATATATAAGAGCTGTCCCATATAAAATATACGAGACAGCTCCGAAAATATTTATGATATTATTTAAATTACAAGTGAAGAACTCTGTCGCTTATCTCCTGCGTTCTTCCCTGATTCCAATACTGTGTGCCTATATATCCGCAGGTTCTTCTTGCAACGTTCATCTTAGCCTGATCTCTGTTATGGCAATTCGGGCATTCCCATACCAGCTTTCCGTCTTCGTCCTGCTTTATCTCAATCTCTCCGTCATATCCGCATACCTGGCAAAAATCACTCTTCGTATTAAGCTCGGCATACATGATATTATCGTAAATAAACTTCATAACAGAAATAACAGCTTCTATATTATTCTGCATATCGGGAACCTCTACGTAGCTTATCGCACCTCCGGGAGAGAGAGCCTGAAATTTAGCTTCGAGAGTAAGCTTATCAAACGCGTCAATAGGCTCGGTAACATGTACGTGATAAGAATTTGTAATATACTGCTTATCTGTAACTCCCTTAACCACGCCGAACTTTTTCTGAAGACACTTCGCGAATTTGTACGTGGTGCTCTCAAGGGGTGTGCCGTAAAGCGAATAGTCAATATTCTCTTCAGCTTTCCACTTTGCGGTATACTCATTGAGCTTACGCATTATCTCAAGTCCGAGAGCCTCACCCTCCGGCTCGGTAAGCTTTTTACCTATAAGCGCATAAACGCACTCCCAAAGTCCTGCATATCCAAGGGATAACGTTGAATATCCACCGAAGAGATATTTATCAATCGGAACCCCTTTCGGAAGTCTTGTCAATGCTCCATACTGCCAAAGAATCGGTGCCGCATCAGAAAGAGTACCGAGAAGTCTTTCATGTCTTGCGCGCAGAGCTCTATGGCAAAGATCCATTCTCTCATCGAATATCTCATAGAATTTATCCATATCTCCATTCGCTGAAAGACCGATATCAACAAGATTTACAGTAACAACACCCTGATTGAATCTGCCGTAATATTTCGGTTTGCCATCCTCATCGATATACGGAGTGAGGAAGCTTCTGCATCCCATACACGTATAGCAATGACCCTCTCCGTTCTTATCTACCTTATTCTGAAGCATTATCTTCTCCGAAATATAATCGGGAACCATACGCTTTGCTGTGCACTTAGCCGCAAGCTGCGTAAGGTAATAATATTTTGAATCTTCGTGTATATTAGCTTCTTCAAGAACGTATATAAGCTTGGGGAATGCGGGTGTTACCCAAATACCCTTTTCGTTCTTTACACCCTGATAGCGCTGAACGAGAGTCTCTTCAATAATGAGCGCAAGGTCTGCCTTCTCCTGCTCATTTTTAGCTTCACTGAGATACATGAATATAGTAATGAATGGAGCCTGACCGTTTGTCGTAAGAAGAGTAACTACCTGATACTGAATACACTGAACTCCGCGCTTGATTTCCTCACGCAGTCTACCTTCCGTTATCTTCTTGATTGCTTCTTCATCAGAAACTCCGATATCAGCAAGCTCGCGTTCAACCGCTGCGCGAATCTTCTTACGGCTGATATCAACAAACGGAGCAAGATGCGCAAGGCTTATGGACTGACCGCCATACTGATTAGATGCAACCTGAGCAATTATCTGCGTCGCGATATTGCAGGCTGTGGAAAAGCTGTGGGGCTTCTCGATCATAGTTCCGCTTATAACGGTTCCGTTCTCAAGCATATCTTCGAGGTTAACAAGATCGCAATTGTGCATGTGCTGAGCAAAATAATCAGAGTCGTGGAAATGTATAATTCCGTCTTCATGTGCCTTCACTATATCCGCAGGCAAAAGAATTCTTCTGGTTATATCCTTAGATATCTCGCCAGCCATGTAATCTCGCTGAACACTGTTAACAGTAGGATTCTTGTTTGAATTCTCCTGCTTAACCTCTTCGTTATTACACTCAATAAGAGAAAGAATCTGATCATCGGTAGTGTTCGTACGTCTGATAAGCGCTCTTTTATATCGATAGGTGATATATGCACGCGCTAATATAAAAGCTCCCGAACGCATAAGTTCATTTTCAACCATATCCTGAACTTCTTCCACGTTCACTGCTCTTCCGAGCTTCTCGCACCTTGACTCTACCTGAGCCGCTATTTTATTTATTTTTCCTTTTGTTATTCTTTCATCCTCGTCAACAGCCTCATTTGCTTTCCAAATAGCTGCGGCTATTTTCTCACGCTCGAATATTGCCTCCGAGCCGTCTCTTTTAATAAGCTTCATTTTAAAACTCCTTAGATTTTACAAATCATACAACCGACAAAAAACGCTGCGGCATCCTACCCACACCGCAGAGTTTTTGGAATTCCAACAGAATCGAAAACTCCACTAAAAAAACGGAATTTGCCGTCCGTCGAAACAATTTAATATACTCATCAAAGACCAAACAAAAAAACCTTACCATTTTGCTCGGTCAAAAAAACATTTTGTGCTTCTATTATACCATATATTGTGTTTTTGTCAACCCCTAAATACTACATCTTGTGTTTTTTGTATTTTTTGACCTTTTGCGCCAAGGCTATATTTTGCACTAAAAAACCGGATTTTTTTGTTAAAGATTGCTCTTAAATTATTGGCATAACAGTTATTTTGAAGCAGAGAATCTTCGCCTTTGGTTAATATCGACAAAATAAGCAAATATTTTTCTATTAACTTCTAAATCCGAGTTTATTACACACAAAAAACTTCGCAAAAAAGCAACATTAAATTTGCGCTGTCGAAATTCATTTTGATCAGCACAAACAAATCAAACAAATCAAACAAATCGTACCAAATGCTCAATTTAACTACAAACATATAAAACTTAAGCAATAAGCAAAATCCAAAACAAATTATAAAAACTTCAAAAAATCACTTGACTTTTTAAAACACAGATGCTATAATATACTAGGTTTTTTAATTAGACTCAGAAAAATACCCAATATCTGGGTGTGGCGCAGTTGGTAGCGCGCTACCTTGGGGTGGTAGAGGCCGCAAGTTCAAGTCTTGTCACTCAGACCAAAATAGTGTAGAAATCGCAAG
>JAZRHO010000080.1:0-14307 GCA_045644805.1 Eubacteriales bacterium
TTTGCTTCGAGAACTGCGTTTCTTTCCTTGCGGGTGTCAACGATAAATACTGCGGAAGGAAGAGTTTCCATCTCCTTGATACCGCCGTAAGACTTCTCAAGGTCTTCCATTTCCTTAAGCTTCTTTGCTACTTCCTTCTTAGGAAGAAGATCAAAGGTTCCGTCTGCCTGCATCTTCTCAAGATCCTTAAGACGCTTAATGGACTTACGGATAGTGTTGAAGTTAGTAAGCATACCGCCGGGCCAACGAGCGTTTACATAGTAAAGACCGCATCTTTCAGCCTCTTCCTTAATGGTGTCAGCAGCCTGCTTCTTTGTTCCTACGAAGAGGATTGTGCCGCCTTCCTGAGCAAGAGCGGAAACGTAATTGTAAGCCTCCTCGAACTTTTTGAGAGACTTCTGAAGGTCAACGATATGAATACCGTTTCTCTGAGTGAAGATGTACTCAGCCATCTTGGGGTTCCACTTCTTGGTAGGGTGACCGAAGTGAACACCTGCTTCAAGCAACTGCTTGATAGTAATTTCGAACATTTTATGTTCCTCCTTGGTTTTTCCTCCACAACGGCATAACACTGCGACTCGCCATGCGAGCACCGGCAGAATACCACCCGTTGTGTGCGTTATTTATGCTGTACGTTTCAAATTTGCGCACAGTCTTAAATATATTATCATAACGCACGCCCGTATGCAAGTGCTTTTTTATACTTTCAAAATAATTTACAGAATGTTCACATTTGATTACTCGCTTTTACAAGAGCGTTGGCAAAAGAAACAAAGCTTTTAGTACATTTTCCTTTATTCTGTAAAATTCACTCTCGGGCAAAGGATTCTTTCCCCGTCCAACTTCCAGCGTCAGCGAAGGTATACCAAGACTGCAGCCTGTATAATCGCAAAAGCCCCCGTACAAAGCAGTCCCGGACGGCTCGCAAATATCGTAACCAAGAAGAGTCCCTGCCTTACTTGCGATAGCGTACGCTCTTTCATCTTTAGGGAAATAATATATTTCCTCACCCTGGCTGTGAAGGCTGACGCATAATGATAGATCTATGGTGCGGGCAAGCGAAGCCAATGCATACGATTCTGGCTCGCTCTCAGGATATTCTCCGGAATAAAGTGTTGCGCCCGGCTCTATATTACGCTCTGCTTCTAAATTTTTATATTCAAAAAATCCGACAGAATAATTATGATTTAAATCGACTCCTCTTGCATTTGACTGCCATACTTCAAAGCTTTCGCCTTTTGCCATTCTGCATTGCCTGTCAGCGAGAGGATTATCAAAAATTCCGCTTATGGAAAGCTCCACTCCGTCAGGATTCAAGACAGGTACGGCAAATATCGAGAATTTTGATAAATATGAGCTTATATCAACCCCGTAGAGCTCACCTTTCGAGTTCAAAATAAGTTCAAGAAATTCATAAATCAATGATGAAGTAATATGCTCGCTTCCGTGATGCGCACCTACGTAAAGCAATTTAGTACCGCCGTATCCTATACGGTAAAGGTCGATCTCTTCCCCGAGAATACTCCTTGCAAGTCTCATTCTCGATACACGGTCTGGGAATGAATCAAAATATTCTCGGATTTTTTGCCTTTTTTCTTTTGTGGGAAACAAAAAACCGTTCATGGAAACACACCTTTCGCAAAAGAATTTACTTTTATGTTATTGCAATAACTCAAAACTTGTGATAAAATATCTTTGCAATCCAACAGCATAATGCAAAAATCATAAAAGGACTCTTTTTATGGAATTTAACAAAAAAGGACTCTGCTTAAAGGCAACGCTTGCGTTTGCCGGGGCATACATTTTTTCATTTATAATTTACTATTTCGGAAATCATCTTTTTACCGAAACGGACGTATTTCTCTACATTGATATATTTTTTAATAAAGCCGTATATCTTTTATTGCCTGTACTCGCAGGAGTTATCGCTCTTATTTTCTTTGCATACGGTAAGCTCTCTTCCGCCTTGCTCGTAATGATACCTCTTATATCTGTAAGAATTACTTATTTTCTTCCTTACTTTTATTTATCGTTTATACTCGACGGGCTAGACACCGCCGATTCAATTCTCTTCGGTATTTTATTTGCCGTAGGAGACGCAGTTTTAGCATATATTCTTTCCGTACTCATATTTTTTGCAATGAAGATAATTATAGAGAAGAAGAGCGGCAAGGACGCTTCCGTAGCACACGAGCTCAGCAAAAAAACAGTTCTTGATTTTTCCGACCCCGTTTGCCTCTCCTTTATGTCGGTAGCATTTCTTTGCTTCCTATACTTCTTCATATCGGAAATTGCCAATACAGTATCCTTCATTATCACTTATTCGTTTAACTTTACAGTCTCCGAAATAATATACACTGTAATATGTTACATTTACACTTTGATTCTCCTCTTTATCCATTATTACGCGCAAGTTATAATTAAGAATAAAATCATAGAAAAACGGCTTACAGTCTAAAAATTATTTTCCAAAAGTTTTTTCAAAAAAATAAAAAAAACTCTTGCATTTTTGAAAAGTATATGATATAATAAGGAACGTTGATTTATGATTAAGTAAAAATTACGATAAATCGCGCTTGGTTTTCAGGCGTAATTTTCAGGAGGTGTCAAAATGGCTAAGTGCAGTATCTGCGGTAAGGGCGTTACATTCGGACATAACGTTTCTCACTCTAACCGTAAAACAAACAGAACTTGGAAGCCTAACATCCGTAAGGTAAAGGCTGTTGTTAACGGAACGAATCAGACAATTTCCGTCTGCTCTCGTTGCCTTCGCTCCGGTAAGGTTGAGCGTGCTTAATTCAAAAAAGACTTCCGCAAAAGAGTGCGGAAGTCTTTTTGCTATCGTAGATGAACGGCTACCCGTCTCTTTTGAACAAAAACTGAAAAATTTTGGGTTCACCGTTATACGTCTTGAGTCCGATATTAAGCTCTCTTCTGCAATAAGCGCTCACACGGATATGCTTTTGTTTAAACATGGGAGCACCCTTATAGGGTCAGCTCACTATTTCCGCCGGCATCCGAAGCTCTCAGACGAGATTTTTAGAAGCGCCAAGAGCTTTGACATTCGACTTTGCGAGCGTGATTTTGAAGGCACTTATCCTTATGACGCAATTTTCAATGCTCTTGTTATAAATAAGACACTCTTTTGTAAAAGCGATACAATATCGCCTACAATACTCTCGTATGCCGATGAAAAGAATTTGAAGGTTGTTAAGGTAAAGCAAGGCTATCCTGCGTGCACTACCCTTTCAATCGGAAACTCGCTTGCAGTTACATCAGACCGCGGCATGGCGAACGCACTTTCTGCCGAGGGAATAGAGGTTATGCTCGTTCCCGAGTGTGAAAATATAAAGCTTCCTCCATACAAAAACGGGTTTATCGGCGGTTCTGCCGGTGTATTCGGAAATAAAATATATTTTTTGGGCAACGCACGCACACTCCCTTACTATGTCGAGCTTTCCGAACGAGCGCGCAAAGCCGGATATGAAATCATATCCCTCGGAGGCGACACTGATTTACTCCTCGACCTCGGAGGTATCATATTTTTCGATCAGAGTTTTCAGTATAATTGAAAACAGCGGCAACAGCAAAAGTCCGAAAAGTCCCAGCAACGAATATCCGACGTACATCAAAACGAGAGTAAGAAGAGGATGTATTCCCAGCTGCTTGCCAACTATCCTCGGCTCTGCTATCTGACGCAAAATCATGCCTATACCGTATAATATAAGAAGTCCCACACCTGTTTTTGTATCTCCCGTCATAAGCATAAAAAGCCCCCACGGTATAAGGACTGTTCCTATGCCTATAACAGGCAGAAGGTCAAGCACGGCAATTATCAGTGCCATAAGAAGAGCGTATCTTATTCCAATCACGGAAAGACCGAAAAACATAACCGAAAACGTCAGCATCATTATCAAAAAATAGGAACGAAGATATTGAAGCGTCACTTTAAGAGATGTGTTTTTAAAGCGAATCAGACCTTTATCAATCTTATCCGGAAGCAATTTATGCACATATTTATTTACATTTTCCAGATCTAACGCAAAATACACAGAAGAAATTGCCGTCACTAATACAAACAGAACAAGTTTAGGTATCGCGCTTGCTATGGAGCTTACCAGAGCAGCAACATTCCCCAAAAGATTTGACAGTATGCCGCTGAGCGCCTCTGTAAGCTTAACCTCAAGTCCGGGAGCCATGCTGATACTTCCGAAAAGTCTTTCCATAGGATTTAAAAACCAATCGACAACAGCATCAAAGCTTCCGTCGGTTGCAAGTCCGCTAAGGAGATCCCATGCTTCGGTGGCAACTCTTATCAATATATAGACCGCGCCTCCGACCAATAAAAGCATCGAAGAAAGCGATAGAACCGAGCGCCAAAATTTTTTAGCCATATGAGTCTTATTTGCAAGAAAATCAGCGGGCCGTCTTGTTATAAATGCCAATGCCCAGGCAATGAGGAACGGCATTATTATAGGAAACAAGAATTTCACGCCTATATAAGCGGCAAGCGACAGTGTAAGTGCGAGAATACATATGTGAGCGTAAGTTGTTATTTTTTCTCTGTTCAAAACGGCCTCCGAAATATACTGATAAATTCGATTAAAGCATTAGCGCATACTTGATAATAGTACAATAAAATTATATGTAAAAAATAAAACTCTTAAACCAAAGGAGAAAAATTAAATGGTTATTATTGAAATGGAAAACGGCGGAAAGATAGAGCTTGAGCTTTATCCCGAATTCGCACCCGAAACGGTAAAGAATTTCGAGGAGCTTGTAAAAAGCGGATTCTATGACGGTCTTACCTTCCACAGAGTAATTCCCGGTTTTATGATTCAGGGCGGTGATCCGCTCGGAAACGGAATGGGAGGCTCTGAGAAGAAGCTTAAAGGAGAGTTTAGGCAGAACGGATTTGCTCAGAATACACTTAAGCACGAGCGCGGTGTCATATCAATGGCAAGAGCATTTGATCCCAATTCAGCTTCCTCTCAATTCTTTATTATGCATGCAGACGCTCCCCATCTTGACGGTGCATATGCTGCATTCGGTAAGGTTATCAGCGGTATTGAGACGGTCGATGAAATAGCATCAATTCCCACCGATTACAGCGATAGACCTAAAATCGCAGTAAGAATCAAAAAAGCATATTTGAAATAAAAAAAGAGGACTAGCTCAATTTTTTCATTTGAGCTAGCCCTCGTTATATTTTTGAGAAAATCAAAATAAAAACTTGAATTTTCTCTTTGCTTGCATTTATTTAAATTCAACCGAATCCTTATGCTTATCTATAATTACGCTTAAGGCTTCTCTGTCTGCGTAAATTTCTACGTCTTTCGCAAGGCGAAGCGCCGACGCGGGAACCTCGGGAGAAACCGCTCCGAAAAGAGCGCGCTCAAGGATAAGCGCTTTATCGTCTCCGCTTGCCAAAAGAATAATTTTTTGCGCCTTCAATATCTGATCAATACCCATAGAAAAGGCTTCCGTCGGAACATCTGCCTCACTCTCAAAGAATCTCGCGTTCGCACGCACGGTTGACCTTGCAAGCTTCACGAGAGACGTACCGCAAGCATAAGAATCCGCAGGCTCATTGAAGCCTATATGACCGTTATGGCCTATGCCCAAAACCTGAATATCTATACCTCCGAGGGATTCTATAATCTTGTTATATCGAATACACTCAGCATCGGGATCATCCGCAAGACCGTTCGGAATATTTGTCTCTGACAGGTCAATATCAATCTTATCAAAAAGATTCTCACGCATGAAGTGCGCATACGACTGCGGATGCTCGGGTGCAAGGCCTCTGTATTCATCAAGATTGACGGTTTTTACCGACTTGAAGCTTATCTTTCCTTCTGAGCACATCGAAACAAGAGATGCATACATATCAAGAGGAGATGACCCTGTTGCAAGTCCCAGCACCGCATCTGATTTACCGGTTATACATCCTGCTATAATAAGGGCCGCAGCTGCACCTGCTTCCTTTTTAGTATCAAAGCAATAAATTTTCATTTTTTTCACCTCTATTGAAAATATTTATTTACAATATCCTTCATTTTATCGAGATTTTTCTCCATTTCCGAAACGAGTTTGAAATGAACTCTCGCTCTGTCAAGGTTATGGCCGTCTCTATGTATCTTAAAGTAGGTATCTCCCGAAAGATAGTCGGTCAAAAAGCGCATACCGCACTCCAACGTCATCATAATTGCCGAATAAGGCAAAAGCTCGATCTCGCTTTTTAAAAGAGCTCCGTGCGCACCCTGGATAAATCCTTTGGTATAAATTTCAAAGAGCGACATATCGAATTCAACCAAAGACAAATCACGTTCATCTTCATCGGCGGTATTAGCTCCGAATCTTATTGAATCGCCAAAATCATTCACAGCATATCCGGGCATAACAGTATCAAGATCAATGACACAAATCGGCTTATCGGTTTTTTCGTCAAAAAGAATATTGTTAAGCTTCGTGTCATTATGCGTTACACGAAGCGGAAGTCTTCCAGCCTCATGCTCATTTTCAAACAATGAGCAAAACTCTTCTCTCTTCTTTACGAAATCAACCTCAGCGAGGCAATTATTAAGTCTTCCGCAGCAGTCCTTATCAACAGCCTCAGAGAACAGGCGGTATCTATCACGCGTGTTATGAAAATTCTTTATCGTTTCTTTAAGCTCATTCATCGGATAATCTGAAAGAAGACGCTGGAAATTTCCGAAAGCAATCGCGCTTTCATAAAACTGACGCGGATTTTCAACTCTTTCATAACACTTGCTATCACTAACAAACAGAAGCAATCTCCAGTATTCACCTTCGGGACTGACGTAAAAATCTTCTCCGCTTTTTGTCTTAAGGCAAATCAAGCATTCTCTTTCAGGGTCGCCGCCGGTTTCCTCAATTTTTTTCTTAAGATGAGATGTAACCGAAACAAAATTATGCATAAGGATATCGGGCGATTTGAACACCGACGTGTTCAGCTTCTGAAGAATATACTTATGCTCCTTGCAGGAATCTTGTGACAGGGCAATGTACGTATCATTTATATGTCCGTTACCATATGGATGAATACTTTTCAGCTCTCCTTGCGTCAAAAACTCAAAATACACGTTTTCTTCAGTTCTCATATGCCCTCCATGACGGCAAAAGTTATCATAAATATTTTAAAATATATTATTGACAATTACAAGGTAAAATAGTATAATATTTTGTAGAATAGAACGATTTCTTTATTATTTTACAAAATTATGATAAGAAAACTCAGGTAATGATATGAATACTGAAAAAATAATATCAATTCTTCATGAACTTCATAAAATTTCAGGCTTCCGCATATCGCTTCATACAACCGATTTTGAAGAGATAGCCGCTTATCCCGAAGAAAAATATCCTTTCTGCAAGCTTCTTCAATCATTCAGTGAAAATGAATTTAAAAAATGCAAGGATTGCGACAAGGAAGCCTGCGAGGAAGCACTTTCAAAGAGACAAACCGTAATATATAAATGCCGCCACGGACTTATTGAGGCGATAAGTCCGCTCTATAACTTTGGCGCGCTCACAGGGTTTCTTATGATGGGCCAGGTAAGAATTGTAAACGAACCGATAGACTCTATGCTTCTCTCTCTTGCCAAGCTTGGAAAACATGACTTTGAGGCTCGGGAGGTTTGCGCCTATACCCCGGAAGTGAAAGAGGATATGATAGAATCCTATGTAAAGATAATGACCATTTGCGCAAGCTATCTTACGCTTTCAAACGCCGTAACCAAACCGCAGGCTACCGTTGCGCAGTTGACCCTGCGCTATATAAGCGAAAACTACACGAGCCACATTTCGGTAAAGGATATTTGCGATGCGGTAGGTTACTCTAAATCCACAGTGCTTTCTGCTTTTAAAAAAGAATACTCGATTACCGTCAATAATTATCTTACGAATCTGCGACTTGAGCAAGCTAAGAAAATGCTTTCTTCAAGCGAATTTACTGTAAATGAAATAGCCTTAAAGTGCGGTTTTACCGATCAATCCTATTTTTCAAAGGTATTCTCAGGTAAATACGCTATGACACCGACAGATTACAGAAGGGACGGGCAACAATGAAAATAATACATACCTCCGATATACATCTTGCATCAGCGCTCACAAGCCGTCTTCCCTCATCTAAGGTTGCATCGCGCCGCCGCGAGCTGATGGGAAACTTTCTTAAGCTTTGCCAAGAAGGAATAAGTCTCGGCGCATCAGCGCTCATAATCGCAGGAGACCTTTTTGACAGTGAAAAAATAACACGAAAAGAGCTTGATTCGGTTCTTGCTATTATCGAAAGAACCGAAAATATCACATTTTTGTATCTTCCCGGAAACCACGAGCGCGATGTTATACAAAAATCCGGACAGGCTATTCCGAAGAATCTTTTGATATTCGGGAACGAATGGACCTACTTCAAGCTCGGAAATATAACCGTCGCTGGAAGAAGCGAAACTGCGCCCGATATGTTTTCTAACCTTGTCCTCTCAAAGGCAGACACGAACATTGTTGTTCTTCACGGTGAGCTTAGAGATAGAAGCGACTTCGGTGGAATTATAGGCGCAAAGGATGCAGAGAATAACGGCATTGATTATCTTGCGCTCGGTCATTATCACTCATATTCCCATAAAGAAATAGACCGCAGATGCACCGCTGTGTATTCCGGTACTCCCGAAGGACGAGGATTTGATGAAGCAACCGAAACAGGCTTTTCTCTTATTAACGTAACAGATTCTAACGTTACTCATAGATTCGTTCCGTTCGGAAGACGCAGACTTTTTGTTAAAGACATTGACATAAGCGGGACTAAAAGAACCTTCGATATAGAGGAGCTGATTATAAACGCTACTCAGGATATCGGAGAAGAAAATCTCATAAGAGTAAATCTTATCGGTGAAAGAGAACTTGAATTGAGATGTGACAAATCGCTTCTTGAAGAAAAATTCTCAAAAAGCTTCTACTATTTTGAAATAAAGGACACATCAAGGCTGCTGACAAGAGCCGAGGACTATCTGTACGATAAATCTCTTCGCGGAGAATTTATACGTCTTTGCCTTGCAAGCGAGGAGCTCACTGATTCTGAGAAAGAAAAAATAATACACTGCGGACTGTCGGCACTTGCCGGTGAAGCATTTGACGAATAGGAGGGCTTATGGAAATAAAGGAACTATATATTGAAAATTTCGGTAAGCTTTCCAAATACAGAAAAAACTTTTCCGAAGGACTTAACGCTTTTCTTGAAGAGAACGGATTTGGAAAAACCACCCTGACCGTGTTCATTAAAGCAATGCTTTACGGCTTTGATGACACTCGAAAGCTAAGTCTTGATGAGAACGACAGAAAAAAATACACGCCCTGGCAGGGAGGCGCATTCGGAGGATGGCTTTCCTTTTCTGTCGGTGAAAAAAATTACCGAGTGGAAAGAAGCTTCTCCACGAAAGCAAGTGAGGACACATTTGACCTTTATAATCTTGACACGGGTATGCTCTCTTCAGACTTCAGTGAAAATCTCGGAGAAGAACTTTTCGGTATTGACTCAGATGGATTTGAAAGAACGGTTTTCCTTTCTGAAAAAAACATTACAGGTAAAAATAACAACCAAACAATATCCGCAAAGCTTTCAAATTTGGTTGGAGTGGAAGGTGACATAGGAGATTTCGACAGCGCAATCAAGCTGCTCGATAACAGACGCCGCTTCTATCAAAAGAAGGGAGGCTTGGGTGAAATTTACGATATTCAAGCCGGTATATATGCTTTGGAAGAAGAGATAACCTCGCTAAAAAGAAAAAAAGAGACTGCCTCAAAATACGAGGAGGACCTTTCTTTGGCTTCTAACCGTATTGCTACAATAAAATCAAAAAAAGAAGAGCTTCTCACCGAACAGCGCAAAATTATTCTTGAAAACGAAAAACGCGCGTATGAGATACAATATTCAGAGATGCTGGGCGCTCTGGTCTCGGATGAAAAAAGAGAAGAAGAGCTCGATATGTTCTTTGAAAAAAAGCTTCCTCAAAATTATGAGGTTGCCGTTGCATCGGAATCCATCTCCGAGGCCGTAAGGCTTGAAAGGACGCTTGGAGATCTCGAAGAAAACAATGAGCTTTCTTCGCTCGAAAACTTCTTTAAAAACGATACCGATATTAACGAATGCGAGCGCATGGCAAATCTTTCAAAAAGGGTAGCTGATAATAACGCAAAAATAATAGTCGGTGCGCCTAAAAGCGAAGATTTGCCGTCACCTTTTAAAAAAGTTCCGTCAGCCGAACAAATAGAAGAAATGTCCTCAAGGCTCAGCGAAAAAAGAATCGGCTCTGTCAAAATCGGAGGTATAAGCATTATACTGCTTGGCACTGTTTTCACAGCGCTCGGATTGATTCTTGGTTTTAATGTAAAAAACGCCTTATTCGCCATAACTGCTATCGGAGTTTTGTTAACATTTATTGGCATTATAGCGGCAATTTCACAAAATCGCAATGATTCAAAACACGCCGCCTTGATGACCGTAAGAAGCTTTATTAATGAAATTTACGGTGAAGATCGAAGATTCGATTCCGAGCTTTCAGCTCTCATTGATATGCGTGCGGAGCTTGAAAAATACAATTCTCTGAATGAAAAAAGACAAAATTATATTCTTGAATACGAAAAGCTTGTTCACACTACCGCACGCGAAGAACGAGAGGTAAGAGAATTTACCGAGCTTTTCCCTGCCGACGGTTCTTTGACACTTGAAGAAAAAACAGAATACATACTCCGTATGCGTAGAAGATACGATATGCTGATTGAAGCTGACACAGAAAGCAATAACAAAAGAGCGCGCATCAGAGAAAAAATAAAAGAGCTTCGTTCACAGTACAATGAATTTATATCATACTTCCCTACCGTTACGGAAAATCCTATCAACGAGATACGCACAAATCTTGCAGAGCATAGTCTTTTGAAAGCTTCTCTCTCCAAAAGACGGTCAGATGCGCAAAAATTCGCCCTTTCTCACGGCATTACTTCTCTTCACGAAGGCTACACCCGCGCAAGAGTTGAAGACCCAAATATTGCCGCACGCCTTTTGGCAACCGATGAAGAGCTTATAGAGGCAGAGCGAAATAAATCAAAGCTTGAGAGCGAATATAGTACGCTTATACGAGATATCGAAAAAATCGATGAGCTGGAAGAAAAGATGCGCGAAAGCATTGAGAAAGCAGATATTTACAAGGATAATTTTGCCGTTATTACAAAGTCTATGGAGCTGCTTGCCAAGGCAAAGAATAATATGACGGCAAAGTATCTCGGAAAAACGCGCGAGGGATTTGAGAGATATATGTCGGTTATTGATGAAAGCTGCGGAGAATTTAATATGGATACCTCGTTCGTCGTAACAAAAAGCGAGCTTGGCAAATCAAGGCAGGCTGAGGCTTACAGCAGAGGAACAAAGGATCTTCACGCTCTGGCACTTCGTTTATCCTTAATTGACGCGCTTTATGAAAATGAAAAGCCGCCTATTATTCTTGATGACCCATTCATTTCCTTTGATGACGCACATACGGAAAGGGCGCTTGCAGTATTGAAAAAGCTATCGCAAAACAGACAAATTCTTTATTTCACCTGTTCAAAATCAAGAAGGGCAAAATAAACACAAAATTTCTTCATAAAAAACAAAAAGCAGACTAAAGGAGGGGGCGGATGGCATTTCAGACTGTGTTCAAGCGGTACGAGCTGAAATACATGCTGACGCTTGAACAGAAAGAAAAGGTAATAGAAGCGATGTCGCCGTATATGCAGCTTGACGGTTACGGACGGACTACGATACGGAATATCTACTTTGATACCGACAATTACAGACTTATCAGACGTTCGATTGAGAAGCCTGCTTATAAAGAAAAACTGCGAATACGAAGTTATTCGCAAGCGACCGCTGACAGTACTGTGTTCGTAGAACTAAAAAAGAAATACGAAAAGGTGGTTTACAAGCGCAGACTTCCTCTTTGCGAGTCGGATGCAATGGCTTGGGTGTGCCGAGAGAGAGCGTGTCCCTTTGATACGCAGATCTCCCGTGAGATCGATTATTTTATCGATTTTTACGAAAAACTAAAGCCGACGGTATTCCTATCCTACGAGCGCCAAGCCTATTATGACAAGGGCGGTGGTGATTTTAGAGTAACCTTTGACGATAATATCCTCTGCCGTCAGACTGATGTAAGCCTTTGTTCGTCTGTTCACGGTGAACCGATTCTTCCCGCAGGAAAGGTATTAATGGAGTTGAAATGCTCAGGCGGCATTCCTCTTTGGATGGTGGAGGTACTATCCCGTGAGCGTATTTATAAAACCTCGTTTTCAAAGTACGGAACGGCGTACATTAGCCTAAGTGGGAGTGAAATCTATTTACCGAATACTATGAAACATAAGGAGATCATTACAAATGAATTCAATATTTAATGGTATATTCAATACCGAGCTGACACAGACCATAAGCGTGCAGGATTTTCTTCTCTGCATGGGTGTGTCACTTGTGATTGGGCTTATTATGGCGGCAGCTTATATGTTTAAGAATGAACATACAAAGAGCTTTATTGTTACGCTCTCACTTCTGCCTGCTGTGGTGTGCGTTGTCATTATGATGGTCAACGGTAATATAGGTGCAGGTGTTGCCGTGGCAGGTGCATTCAGCCTTGTTCGTTTCCGTTCCGCTCCCGGCTCTGCAAAAGAGATCGTTACCATCTTTCTTGCGATGGGCGCAGGTTTGATTGCAGGTATGGGATATCTCGGCTTTGCCGTGCTCTTTACCGTCATTATGTGCGCGATGTTTCTTGTTTACAACACCTTGGCAGATAATGCAAAGAGCGAAGCGGTTAATAAAACGATCAAAATCACCATTCCCGAGGATCTCGACTACACGGGCGTATTTGACGATATTTTTGCCGAATACACCAAGAAGCACGAGCTCGTAAAGGTCAAGACCACAAATATGGGCAGTATGTTCCGCCTTACATACAACGTAACGCTCAAAGATGCAATCTGTGAAAAGCAAATGATCGACCGCATCCGTGAGCGCAACGGAAATCTTGAAATTATGGTATCAAAGCAAGAAACGCGCGTAGCGGAGCTTTGATGATAAGGAACACTATGAAAAGGCGGTATGTCAAACGAAGCAACCCATTTCCAACGCTTTTCAAGTGTTTGAAAATCCACGCAGATGTCACTCTATAAAGAATCAGAAATAAAACAAAACAGATTACTACGCACGCGCACAAGCGCGTGCGTTCGTCAGTTTTATATATCCGAAGAAATCGCTTGCCCCCAAGAGAACGAATAGGACGGACAGCCGAAACTGTCCGTCCTACATACCGAGTACAGCCTACACGCAGTTAATATCCTTATGAGAAACTGCGTAAGTCTGCCTTTTATGATATTATTTTGGCAATATATTAATCAACCTTCTTATATTCAACAAGACCGATCTTTACATACTTAACGTCGTCTTTTACAACATCACTGAAAGCGAATGTTGCGGTCTCGGCTTCATCAAGCTCTTCGCCGTTCTTTGAAGTCCACGTAAAGGTAATTTCACTATCGCCGTCATCGTTTTCTTCGATTTTGTAAGTACCTTCCATAGTTGTAGAAGTAACTACTCCGAGAACAGTTGCCTTCGTTTCGTATGTCACCTTGTTAAGCGAGAATGTATAGGATGTTTTAACACCCATAATTTCAGCTTCATACTTACCGCTAACCATGCCGCAAGAAGCAAGAGTAAATACGCATCCTACAAGAAGAACGCATACAAGAAGTGTGGAAATAATCTTTTTCATTTTGAAGTCTCCTTATAATCTGTATTTAGAAAAACGCAGATTGTTTTTCCTGGAACTATTATATCACATAATTTTTATTTTGTCACTACTTTTTAATAAATTTTAATAATAAAAATATATATACTTTTGTCTCGGATTTTAATCCATACACAATTAATACTTTTTCGACTAAAGGGAGAAAAAACTCATCAACGCCCTTTCGCTATTCGCTTTTACCCGATCGGCAAGTTTCGAGATACGAGTGAAAAGTGAAGAAGTAATAGTGAAAAAGTAAACATCGACAAGTTTCCATAGAAGCTTGTCGATGTTTGGCCTACCCGATAGGATTTGAACCTACGACCTTCAGAGTCGGAGTCTGACGCGCTATCCAGCTGTGCCACGGGTAGAAAATTTTAAATTAATTAAATCGGCTTTCTCTTCAGGTATATCCTTCAGAGTTTGCCGTTCGCGGATAAGATTGCAAGAATTGTTCCGCTATGTGCGATTAATGCTTTAA
>JAZRHO010000081.1:0-4346 GCA_045644805.1 Eubacteriales bacterium
TACAAGACTTCGGTATCCGAAGCCTGAAAAAAGGAGGTAAAGAATTATGAAAAAGTATTGTTCACCCGAGCTTGAAATAATAAAGCTCGGTACGGAAGACATCATAACCACCTCTCGCGGCACCGAAACGACTCCTGAAGAGGATAGCGACGGCATCTGGGATCTTAATCACTAAAATACTTAAACTTAACTAAGATAAGCAGCGGAGACTGTATTGATTATAATGCAGTATCTCCGCTACACAGAAAGAGGCTAGCCAAGTTTTTTGCAACTTGAGCTAGCCTCTTGAATTTTGTTTGACATTCAGATTATAATAAATGCTGAATTTTGTCTCGCAATGAGTGATAATCTGTTATTTCTATATAATCCATGCCGAAAATTCTTATATGACTGTCTCCTCCGCCATCACCGAAATCGTCTCCGATATATAGGATTTCTTCTTTTTTATAACCGTTTTTATCTGCATACGCCATAATTGCATCATACTTGTTATAACGCTTTTCGGCAAAATCAAACGATGAAGAGCCGCCAATATAAACTACATAATCTGGGAAAAGTTCAAGGACTTCGGGATAAAGCACACGGCGCTTATCTCGCGTGGGATCAAAGGCTATTTTATCGGCAACGTCTGCCTTTGTTCCAAGCAACGGAAATGTCACCATACCGGTAGAATGAAATTCTGCGGTTTCTCCCTTGAAATCTTCGTAACCGTATTTTTTACGCAAATAAGCAATTTTTTCTTTAAAATATTCCTTGTCAGGATATGTATTTTCTTGACGGATAACAGTAAATTTACCGTCTATTATTTTGCTTTCCTGCATACCGTAATTTCCGATAATGTCAATCGGATATTCGTTCATTTGCCCATAAATCCGCTCAGCTCCGCCCGCGCCTACCATAATAAGTTTGTATTTTTTTGAAAGATCATCGAGGACATTTTTATTCTCTTCTTCGAGTTTAGAACGGTGCTGAGTCAAAGTACCGTCAAGGTCAAAGCAAATAAGTTTTTTCATCAGTAATATTTCTCCATAAGTATGGGTTTAACTTTTTCTGTGAGACCGAGCTCGTTTATGAGGGTGAGAATTGTATATCTATCGCGAACGGTATACGCATTTTCGATTGTAGCCTCCATGGTTTCACGGCGCACTCCGATTTCCGAAAATCTTGTAGGGCATCCCATGCGCTCAAGCATATATTTTACACTTTCAACCGAAGGAAGTTCTTCAGCGATCTTATATACGTCTTCAGCGCCTTCAAAGCTTATTCTATTGCTCTTAAGATAATTATAGAGCTCGATTGAAATAAGAGTTCCTATTGCAACCTTAACACCGTGGAGCGGAACCTTTTCGCCTCTGCGAACAAAGTCCATTTCAAGGTAATGCGATATATGATGCTCGCTTCCGCTGGCGGGGCGGGAATTTCCGCATTCTGCCATTGCAAGACCTGCCATGATAAGAGCGTCCATAAGCTTTGCTACCGCTTGCGGCTTATACTGAGTCAGATCCTCAAAAGTATTCATACAAGCGGTACGTGCTTCTTCCATCATTTTGAAGGATTTTTCATGAATCGCTTCGCCTTTGACGATATTTGCCATCTTCCAGTCGGTAAGACAAGTAAACTTACCAATTATATCTCCGAATCCGGAAGCCGTCATAAGCTTCGGAGCGTTACGTACAATTTCCGGATCTATAAGAACATCGCTTGGAGTGTGTACTTCATCTGTAACCTTATAACCTCCGCGCATAAGAGCTGAGCCCTTGGAACAGTATCCGTCCATACTCGCAGCGGTTGCAAGAACTCCGCATTCGATTCCAAGCTTTGTTGATACAGCCTTTGCAACGTCATTAAGCGATCCGCTTCCTACTGCAAGGAGATAATCGCTTGCGAAACTTCCCTTCTCTGTTCCGTCACAAATGCGCTCATCCGGAACAAGCTCCTCGTCAGCAAAATAAATACGCTCTACGTGTATTGCACCGGCATTTTCAATTTTTTCTATTATATCAAGAGCATAAGGTGCAGTATTAAGGTCATAAACAACTGCGACACGCTTTCCTGACATCTTTGAGAGAAATCCCGGGAAAGTTCCATTTTTATCCTTGTATTCGATTGTAATTTGCATACTAACGCTCCCTTGTATTTGTTTTTATTTGACCGCCTCACTCGAAAAAGCAACGGATGGACTGCACCCATGCGTTTAATACCGCGGAGACGGGATATTGATATGGATTCCGCGCACAGCGCGTTATCCTAACGAATTTCCAAGAGAAATTCGCCCGTTTGCACTTATTGCATAAGCGCTACGGTTTCGCGCAACCATCTCTCGCGCAAAAAAGCAACGGATGGACTGCGCCCATGCGTTGCTTTTTGGTGCGGGAGACGGGAATTGAACCCGTACGGTAAAACCACACGCCCCTCAAACGTGCGCGTCTGCCAGTTCCGCCACTCCCGCAGAACGTAAAAATTATAGCATATAGTTTCTATTATGTCAAGCGATTTTGCGAAAAATTTCCTATTTTGTATATTATGCTATTTTAAACTTTTACTATATGTTTTTTATTTTGTGGAATTTTTTAAGAATTAAAGATTTTTTTCCAAATCATCTTGACAAATGCCTTTTGATTTAGTATAATATACGAGTGCATAGGGGTATAGCTCAGTTGGTAGAGTACTGGTCTCCAAAACCATGGGTCGTGGGTTCAAGTCCTTCTGCCCCTGCCAAAGAAATAGGAATGAGATGCGATTAGCATTTCGTTCCTTTTTCTTTTACTGTGGGCTGGCGTACTTGAAGGGGAGCAGAAGTGAATGACAGTCCAGCGGACTGTAAGAGTCGCGGAAAGGCTTTGCCCGCAGGCAAAGAGGTCCTTCTGCCCCTGCCAAAGAAATAGTAATAGGGCGTATAGCATTCCGTCCCTCATTTCTATAAAAGATGCTCTAAAATCTACCCATAGAAGAGATAAGAAACTCCGGTTGACATTTAGAAGTGAGTGTGTTATAATCCACAATAAGGTAAAAATTTCTAAGTCGGGAGTCTTATATGAAAACATATACCAATTTTTTTGATACATGCGTTTATGCATTTCATAGCGAGGATAACTCTATTGGAGAAAAAAACGTTGGAATCGCAGCTGATATTTCCTCAATGCTTACTCCGTGGAGCTCTGTTTCTGCAATGAAATGCTTCCAAGGATGCCCTTACACATGTACAAGCTTTGATTTTGACCTCCGTTTGGACGGACAGATAGTAAGAGCAGACGAATGGCATTGGCTTCCTAACGCTATTCTACGGCGCGGAAAAACCAAAACTTTCAGCGTCGAAACGCTTACTGCTGTAGTTCCCGGAGAACGCAGTACCGTACAAAAGGTTACGGTAAGCAACGCAAGCCAAAGCGATATAATAATTCCCATTTTGGTTTTATCGCGGGGTCGTTCTCTTTATGAGGATAATTGGCATTTCCCTACCCCTTATCCCCAGAAGAGTTCGCGTGAGGATTATTCTTTTGACGGACGAATCCTTGCTGCCGCATCAGGAAACGGCGCGGCATATCACGTCACCACGTCACTTGATGAATTATCACATTTTTACCGTGCGTACATGTTGGTGGGTGAAATCACGATACCTGCAAAAGGAGATTTTACTTTCTACATTTCAGCTCATTTAGGAGAAGAGAAAGAGTCCGCACGTCTTGCAAATGCAGCACTTGGTAATTACGAAGAGATGCTTGAGAAATCATTTGCTTACCTTAATCGTGAGGTTACGCGTATTCACAATGCTCTTCCTCGCTTGAGCTCGGATAATTCGTCACTTGACAAGCTGTATTATCGCTCACTTGTTACGTATATTCTTTGCCGTTGGGATAATCCCGATCTTTGCTCCGTGCCTCACTTCAGTACAGGAAGCATAACCGGCAGCTGTATGTGCTCATATCTTTGGGACTATTGCGGCGGACTTATGGTTCATCCTATATATGATCCAGAAGCAAACAAGGTACAGTTGCGCGCGTATCTGCGTAACGATCTGACGAAATCTTACGCTATAAATCCCGTAACAGGCGGCCCCGTCGGTCCTTGGTATCAGATAAATCAAGAAAAAATTATACTTATGGTATATCATCACGTTTTGACAACCGGTGAGCGAGAGTTCTTAAATGAGCAGGTAGGCGACCGCACTGTGCTTGAATGGATGAAGTACCACGCGTACGTTTGCGACGACCTTACACGAGACGTGGAACTTTACGACTACGGTGTTGGCGGAGATGACCATCTTGAGCTGATGAATTGGGGTAACGGACCGTATAACGGAATTATGCCCGATCTTAATGCACGCCGTTACATGAACTATATGCGTG
>JAZRHO010000082.1:0-3025 GCA_045644805.1 Eubacteriales bacterium
TTCAACTGTTTCTTCGTGTCTTTTTTTGAGTGCTAATAAGTATTTTTTCAAATCTCCGCTTATAGTAAACTCGTATTCGTTGCTTGGGTGACCCATACGAAGTCGGAGGCCAAGCGGTCTTAGGAAGACAACCACCTATCCCAACTCCTTGGCTCACAGAACGACATGGCTACGATCCGACTTTTCAACTGTTTCTTCGTGTCTTTTTTTGAGTGCTAATAAGTATTTTTTCAAATCTCCGCTTATAGTAAACTCGTATTCGTTGCTTGGGTGACCCATACGAGACCACGATTGATACATAATGCAAAAAGCTAACTCTACCTCAGAAAGAATACTAAGGTTAAGTTCGTGAAAAGAGCTGGTTTGATCCTTTTTATGTATTGATTTCCATATTTCTCCAAAATCTATCTCGTTATCTTCATCATTTACAAAAGCCCAATAACCTTTTAACTCCCAGTCATTGAAACCTCGAAGAATATCCATCTCTATATCTGTAAAAAAATATGTATCGTTTGAATGTTTACGCACTGTATCTCCAAAAGTAAAGCCACCGATTACATCCCAAATTTGATTTATTACACTGTTTGCATCTTTGAAATCTTTTTCATAATCAGGATCGCTTTTCACATACTCAATAAAGTGATCTGAAATTAAGGGTTCATACCATGCTTGCGATTTTGCGTCCTTGCTCTTTTCATTTGCATTTTTGACAAGTTTTTCATATTCGGCTCTATATTCAGCTACCGTTGCCTTGTTTGCTGATGAATAATCATCTTCTTTAATACACCCGTCATATTCCCAACCGCAATGCTGACATATGAAGAAATCATCAAGAGTTTCACTATGACATATCGGACAGGTCACAATTTTAAAACCGTATTCAAGAAATTCTTTTGTTTGCCTGACATCAATTAGGTTTTGGTTGCAAATTTTAGATATAATATCTTCTTTTTTGTTCTGTTTCATATCTTTTCCCCTCATGCTGTTTATCAATCTTTATGACATTATCTGGCACGCTTTTAAAGTAAATCTTTTCACTTGCAAGATTTGCAACTCTTCACTACCTCGTCGAAAATACAAGGATAATTTATCTTGTACCACATAAACGCAAGACCAATGCGCAACGTGCCAACGCTGTTAGCCTTATTGCTCATATACTGTATTTTCTCGATATATGGAACAAACCACTCGGGAAGATCAAGATATTCGAGTAGTGCTCTGTCGCAGGCACTTATGCCTTTTCTCTCATAAATACCCAGGCGCACTTTCCTTGTAATATCAAAGGCGATACCCATACAGGTGTGACCAGCTTCCATAAGCTTTCCGCGAAGCATCATAAATACGTCATCTCTATGCGATGGAATATCTGCAATTTGACAAACTCCATCCTTGATAAGCCATTCTGCATTATCCCACCAGTTGCTCGTGCCGTGCATAGTACCAAGGAATTTAAGCAAGTCATAACGGTCTTTGATGTCGGCAGCCTTAAACCCTTCTTTTAATTCATCTACGCGCGGATGCCTGTGCCAATCAAATCCCACGATACCTCCTACGTTCCTTTTCCTAAACTCCGGTATAATTCGAGGATCGGATAGGTATCTTTTTGATATTCCTGCTACAACCTCATCAAAATCCATGCCCGTAGCTTCGCTTAGCTTTTTTGCACCCTCATACCCGAGCGGCGCCACTACTGTAATTTGCGGATAGCTATCATACTTGTCATCTACGGAATCAACGTTTTCTTCAAAGTCTGGGTTTTCATCAAATGGAAGAAAAGCAAATCTAAGAATAGCATAATCGGGTTTTGTGAGCTTGCAAAGGCGGTAAATTCCGCACATTTTTTCTCTCACTATTTTCTCCGCTGTTTCCATAAACGGATATGCAACGGCAAGATGTGGCCACGGTGCTCTCTTTCCCATATGCATTTCATAAGGAATTTCAAAACCATCCGCTCGCATCATATGACCGCATTCACAAGGCTTGTCTCTGGCATCCCACGGAAGAGCCCGTTTATTTATAAATTCGACTCTTTTACACCCCGGGCAGAAATAATGAAGTTCTAAGGGATTTGTCTCGGACGCTCCCATCAGATATGCAACGAAACAGGATGAGTCGGTTCCGGACAGATTAGTTAAGTCTCCGCTATGCTTTGCCTCGAGCCTTATTTCCGCCACAAGATCCCAAAGGATTATGTCATCCGTTTCGCCAAAAATCATTTTCTCGCTGTAAAAGCGATTAAGTATACGAATGTCGGGCATGTCTCCGTACAATGCGTAAAGCGCTTTTTCTGCCTTTTGCCAAAGCTCGTTGATAATTTTCTTATCTTTATTCATTTTTCTCGAACTCCTTCCTTAATTGTAAGGCACTTTGACCTTAATAGGCTCACTGCCAAGCCAGATTGACGAGTACAGCATTTCACCGCAGTTACGAAGTTTTTCTGCTCCAACGCTTCCGAGCATTACCCAGCTGTCCTCCTCATTTGCAAGCTTGAAGGATGCTCTTGTGGACACAGCCACGCGAAGCTCGGAGGGGAAGATTTCCTCTGATGCTCTCTGTGAAGCGAGAATCAAATGTATACCTGCTCCATGGCCGTATAATGCCAGCTTATAAACCAATTCAGCTGCCTCGTCGGACTGCATGACAAGCTCGGCATATTCGTCGATAACAACTGCGATTTTGGGCAATTTCGAGCCCGTTCTTGCGTTGTATTCTTCCAAAGTGCTTGTTCCTTTACGGCTCAAGGATCCTATTACTCCTGCGCTTTCGATTGCAGCACGTCTATCATTCGTAATATTGACTAAATTCTCAAGCATCGGGATCGCATCATTAATGTCAGTAATAACGTTACCGTACAAATGCGGTAAATCCTTTGCATAATCGAATTCAACCCGTTTCAAGTCAAACAATACCAGCTGCATCTCATCTGCGGCAAACCTTGTGGTCAAGCAAGTAATTATGTTTTGTAAGAATACGCTTTTTGCGCTTCCAGACACACCACCCACGAGTATATGTGGCGTTCTCGACA
>JAZRHO010000083.1:0-15472 GCA_045644805.1 Eubacteriales bacterium
TCCTAAGACCGCTTGGCCTCCGACTTTGCGCTACCGCCAGTGAAAGCACCGCCGGCATTGATGACCTGACCGTCAAGAGTTACCATCTTAACCTTGTAGCCTAGTTTTTTTGCCGCAAATGACGCATTATCAATGTTATCAAATACAACCGTACGCAAAAGCAAAAACTCAATTATAGATCTATACTTACTTTCTGTGGTTACAAGCGTATCCGCTCTTCCTATAAATCCATCGAAAGTTTTTGCCTTTCTTATCTCATCGGTTTCGCTTGCAGGACGGATTGCCGTAATAGGATAAAATGTAGCTCTTCCTGCGTTTGCGCGTTTCAAAGCATACATTGCCGCTTTAGCGGTAGATTCATCGTCAACAACGATATTCTGCAAGCTTCCGCCAAGAGCCGTTTCAATAGCTGTTATGTACTGCTTATCAACATTTATAAGCGAGGATAACGGACCGTGAATAGTACCGGATGATTGGATATTTCCGGAATTATATTCCCGCATTACAAATTTAATACTTTCGCTATAACCCTCAAAATGTTCCACCATGCGCTGCAGAACGCTCGCTCTTTGAAGGAGCTCATCTCTCTGAAGCTTAAGTGAGTTCAACGTTTCTGTTATTTGATTTTTTTCTTCGGTAAGAGATTCTGCTTTTTCAGAGCAATCTGCAATCAATTCATCTTTAATGGCAATTTTTTCTTTAAAGCCAGCTGCATTTGACTCGCATCTGTCAGCTTCCTCTTTTAACGTGATACCCTCTTTCTCATACTTTTCTATCTCTTCTTCGAGATCTTGAGATTTCGTACCGTCGTTTACCTTTGAATTTTTCAAAACGTCTATTCTGACTTTGAGATCAGTTGCGGAATTTTCTTCAACGGTAAGCTCATCGAGCGCTTCCTGAAGTTCCCTTTTAATTTCATCAACCTTACTTGATATTTGCTGTTGCATTGAGAGGAATTCAAGCTTTTCATCCATAAATTTCTTATAGATTTTTTTCTGTTCCTCGCGCTTGTCATCATATGACTTTCTACTTTGATTTATCGTGTCCTCGCTTTTTGAAATTTCTGCGATTCGTTCATTGCATTGAGCAATAAGCTCTGCAGAATGAGCGAACTGCGATTCCGCAACGCGAAGCGCATTATCAAGTCTGTGAAGAGCCTCCGTCGTTTCTCTTATTTTATCAAAAACTCTGCTGGAATTTGCTTTGTTTTCCTGAGAACGATTGAAGATATCATCATTTTGAGCGTTTAAATCTCTAATTATTGTCTCAACAATATCAAGCTCATGCTTTGAAAGCTTTAACGCGTTTTCCGCATTCTCAATATCTTCTCTTATCTGCTTTGTATCATAAAGCCAGAGAGATACGTCTGCACGTTTCTTTTCTTCGTATATAGTAAGACCCTTGCGCGCCTTTTCAGCTTCCTTTTCAAGAGGTCCTACGCGGCTCTCAAGCTCAAAAAGAATATCCTTTACACGGTCAAGATTATCCTGTGTATTTTTCAGTTTTTTCTCGGATTCTTCTTTTCTGTGCCTATATTTTGAAATTCCTGCAGCTTCTTCAAAGATGTTTCTGCGCTCATCACTTTTTTTAGATACAATCTCAGCAACCTTACCCTGACCGATGATAGAATAACCCTCACGTCCAACACCGGTATTCATAAACAGCTCATAAATATCTCTGAGTCGTTTTGGCTCTTTATTTATAAGATATTCACTGTCACCTGTTCTATAGTAACGCCTGGTAACAACAACCTCATCGAACTCGGAATCAAGTCTATGATCCGGATCTGAATTATCAAAAGTTACCGAAACTTCTGCAAAACCCATAGGACGTCGCTCGTCGGTACCTCCGAAGATAACATCTTCCATCTTCGTTCCGCGTATATTTCGGCTTGAAAGCTCTCCCAAAACCCAACGCATGGCGTCAGATATATTGGATTTACCGCTTCCATTTGGTCCAACTATAACGGTTGCTCCTCTCTCAAACGTTAAAACCGTTCGGTTTGGGAAAGATTTAAAACCGTGCAGTTCTAGTGATTTTAAATACATTTTATTTCCTTTCCTTCGCTTTCAGAAGTACAGTATACTCCGTTACATCTGAGCTTTCAGTTACCTTGAAAGACGAAAGCTTATATTTCTCAATAAGACGAATTTTATTCTTTTTATGTTGACCAACTACTTGCGATGTATGCCCCTTTGCAACGATAAGCGTAACATCGTTGTAGATTTCTTTATTTTGATCTAGCTTTTCGCAAATAAGATTGTAGTAATATTCACCCACAACTAGCTCACCTATTGCCGCGTGATTCGGACCTGCGAAATACGTAGATTCATTATGCAAATTTTCAGAATCGCAAAGTCCTATACGAAGAACCTTTATTCCGTTATCAACAAATATTTTGAAAACCTTAGCTGAACGTTCTATTGCGTCATTTATATCAAGAGGCTCGTATAAACCTTTTTGAGCCATTTCAGCAAGCTTTGTTCCGGAAAACACAATTGTCGGATAAATTCTGGCTTCGTCTGCACCCGCGGAAACTATAAAGTTGGCAGTGGAAATTTCATCCTCAAGAGAAGCCCTGGGCAGACCTATCATCATCTGACCTCCAAGCTTCAATCCAAATGACTTTATCTTTTCACATGCAACAGCGGAATCTATAAAACTATGTCCTCGCGAGCATGCGTTAAGAACCTTATCTGAAATACTTTGGATTCCCAGCTCAATAGTATCTACACCGTATTCTAAAAGTTTGGATAAAATATCATTACTTATGTAGTCAGGTCTTGTAGAACATCTTATAGATTTTATTCTGCCCTGCTTTAAATATGAATTTGCAATAAAAAGCAATTCTTCCATTAAAGTTTGATCTATTCCTGTGAAAGATCCGCCGAAAAATGCTATTTCCGCATCGCAAGACTCGTCTATAGTGGACAGAGCGTCTTCGATTATGGGAATAACGCTTTCAGCATTAAATGATTTAACTCCTGATATTATCCTCTGATTACAAAAAACGCAATCGTTCGGGCATCCAAGATGAGGAATAAATATCGGTATGTTCACATGTCTTTTTTTCATTATTACTCTACTGAAGCTTGAAGCCAAACAAGTTAAGTGCATCTTTCGCAGCTTTCATTTCGGCTTCTTTTTTGTTATATGCTATACCGGTGCCGACAATATTATTATTAACTTTTGCGACTACGGTAAATTTTTTATGATGCTCAGGGCCATTCTCATCAGTAATTTCATATTCAAGTACCGATGATCCGTCCTTTTCGATAAATTGCTGAAGCATGGTTTTATAATCTGCTGTTCCCGACATCGCAGATACCGAAAACTCTTCTGAAAACAATGATACAACAATACTTTTATAGGATTCGAGTCCTTTTAATCGGCAATCTATATAAATGGCTGCAATTACAGCCTCAAGGGTATCTGCCAAAACCTTCGGACGGCTTCTGCAATCAGCCTCTTCTCCCTTACCAAGGTGAATATATGATCCTAGATTTATCTTTTGCGCAATTCTTGCCAAAGTTTTTTCACACACAAGCTGCTGACGCATTCTTGTAAGCTTTCCCTCACCAAAAGACTTAAAATTATCATAAAGATACTCGGAAATAACTATTTGCAGTACTGCATCGCCAAGGAATTCAAGACGCTCGTTTGAGGGAATATTAAGTCCTTTAACTTTGTATTCATTAGAATAGGAGGAGTGGGTCAAAGCGTTCTCAAGATATGATGAATCAAAAAATTTATATCCGAGAAATTCTTCAAGAATATCAAAGCTTTTACCTAGCGCCATACGCTTTTGTCTCCTTCCTATATGTTTTTACTTTTGCTCGTAAAGTTTTTCCATATCCGCAAGCAGCTTTTTATTATCATAATCCCATGCAAAGCTTGCGATATCATCATTAATGCCGGTGTTTACAAAGAATATAGCTTGCCTTACGGCATTTTTTATAGCTTTTGCATCAGATGAACCGTGAGCTTTAATAACGGGCTTTGAAATACCAAGAATAGGGGCTCCTCCGTGTTCTGAGGCATCAAATTGCTGCTTAATTTCTTTAATTTTTGTCTTCATAGTAAGCGTCGATGCCATAGTCACCACGTTTGTACGAAGTACATCCTTTAAAATTCCCATAAGGAATTTACTCATACCTTCAACAGATTTAAGGAAAATATTTCCGTTATATCCGTCGCAAACAACCACATCGCATACACCGAAAGGAATTTCTTTCGATTCTACGTTACCAACAAAGTTCAATCCGCTTTCCGAAAGCATTTGATAAGCTTCAATTTGAAGCTCATTTCCCTTATTGTATTCCGTTCCGTTATTGAGCTGACCTACTCTCGGTCTGTCGAGCCCATATATCTTCTCCATATATTTTGCACCCATAAATGCAAACTGTATGATATTGTCTGACGAAACGTTAAGATTTGCTCCTGAATCCATAAGCAATACGGGGCAAGTCAATGGCAAGATAGAAGCTATCGCTGCTCTGTTTATACCGGAAATTCTTTTAACAATCAGTGTTGCTCCCGTAATAAGGGCTCCCGTATTTCCTGCACTTACAAAGGCATCTGCCTGTCCTGCAGCCAGCATCTTCAAACCGACGCTCATCGAAGATTCGCGCTTTTCACGAACAACTGCCAAAGCCTTATCTTCCATATTTATAACATCCGGTGCATGATGAATTTTAATGTCGCCCAAATTCAATTCATTCTGCACTACGATATCGGAAATAACGTTTTCATTTCCAACTATAACTATTTCATGTTCACTATATTCCAAAGATGCATCAATTGCACCTTTGATAATTTCAAGCGGTGCGTTATCGCCGCTCATTACATCAACGAGAATTCTCATATCTCACTAAAATCCAAAAATCTGAGGTTAATGATTTCGAGAGAACGCTCGGAATAAACCTCATTTCTGGCTTTTTTTCCTCCCTTTACCTTTTTATCTAGCGGAGCTATTATGCCGAAGTTAGCATTCATCGGCTGGAAGTGAGAGCTTACACCGCCTTCGCTTATATAATGCGCAAGCGCTCCTATCATAGTTTCCCTAGGAAAAATTATCGGAGCTTTAGAAAGCGCGCGTCTTGCAGCATTTATGCCTGCTACAAAGCCGGAAGATGCTGATTCAACGTATCCTTCAACGCCCGTCATCTGCCCAGCAAAGAACAAATTTTCATTCTTACGCATCGAATATATATCTGTAAGAATTCCGGGTGAGTTTATATAGGTATTTCTATGCATAACACCGTATCTGAAGAATTCCGCATTTTCAAGTCCGGGTATCATTCTGAATACACGTTTTTGCTCTCCAAACGTCAGATGAGTTTGAAAGCCTACAATGTTATACATAGTTCCTTCTCTGTTTTCTCGCCTCAGTTGAACGGTTGCATAGGCATCCTCCCCCGTTGAAGGAAGCGGAAGTCCCACTGGCTTCATTGGACCAAACCTTAATGTGTCATATCCTCGTGAAGCCATAACCTCTATCGGCATGCAGCCTTCAAAAACAGTAAGATTCTCTTGGAGTTCCTTATCGAATGCTTTTAGAGGCGCAACATCCGCGTTAATGAGCGCATTATAAAAAGCATCATATTCTTCTCTGTTCATCGGGCAATTAAGATAATCTGTTGCATCGCCCTTTCCGTATCTCGACGCAAAGAACGCTTTGCTCATATCAACCGTTGAAAAATCGACTATTGGAGCCGCAGCATCAAAGAAATGAAGCTCGTTTCCACCTGTTATTTCACTGACAGTGTTTGCCATTGCCTCTGATGTAAGAGGTCCTGTCGCAACAACGGTTATGTCATCAAAATCAATCGTATCCACTTCTTTTTCATAAACCGTAATAAGTGGATGATTTTTTATTTTTTTCGTAATATATTGACTGAAATCTTCACGATTTACCGCAAGAGCACTGCCGGCAGGCACTTCGCATGCATAAGCAGCTTCTATTATGAGAGAACCCATACACCTAAGCTCTTCTTTTAAAAGGCCTACCGCATTATTAAGCTGATTTGACCGTAAAGAATTTGAGCATACCAATTCCGCAAAATTGTTGCTGTGATGCGCATCGGAGCGTTTATGAGGCTTCATTTCGTATAAATCAACACTAACACCAAGTTTTGCCGCTTGCCATGCTGCCTCTGCTCCGGCAAGTCCTGCACCTATTATAGTAATTTTTTTGTCAGACATTAATTTTCATCCATTATTTCTTCTTCGCGGACATAATCGCATACCTTCGATTTGCATACGACAGCTTTACGAGATTTTTTGTAGTAAAGCATCTCACCGCACTTAGGACATCTTTCGTCAAGCGGTCTGTCCCAAGTCGTAAAATCGCATTTTGGATATGATTTGCAACTATAGAAAAGAACTTTTTCTTTAGCATGTCTTGCTACAATACCGTCTCCGCACAAAGGACATTTTAAACCGATATCGGTGGTTTTTTGTTTAGTAAATTTACATGATGGGAAGTTTTTACATGCGTAAAACGTACCGTATCTGCCGTTTCTTACAACCATATCTCCGCCGCAAAGCTCACATTTAAAATCTGCGATTTCCAGCGTTTGCTCTTTTGGTTTTACAGGATTGCCATCCTTATCGACTGCAATTGTACTGCGGCATGAAGGATAATCAGGACAAGCTAAAAACTTTCCGTACCTTCCTGTTTTATAAATCATTTTTTTACCGCACTTCGGGCAATCATAATTACTCTCTTCAGCCGGTAATTTAGTTGCGTCTACCGTTTTTTTAGCAGATTCCGCCTTTTTCAATTCAACGGAAAATTTCTTATAAAAATCTCCGATAACACCAACGATAGTTGTCTCGCTATTCTCGATAGCATCAAGCTCGGATTCCATATTTGCGGTAAATTCATAGTCAACAATCTCAGGAAAATACTCTTTCATGAAATTGGTAGTTATTTCACCAAGCTGAGTTCCAACTAACGTTTTTCCTTCTCGTCTTACGTAATCACGCGAGATTATGATAGATATAATCGGTGCATAGGTAGAAGGCCTGCCTATACCGTTTTCTTCAAGGAACTTAATAAGAGACGCCTCTGTGTATCTGGCGGGAGGCTCGGTAAAATGTTGTTTTGTATCAATTGCAACAATCTTTAATACATCGGAATTTTTAACAGCGGGCAAGCTTGACATGTTTTCATGCTCGTCATCTGAATTATCGTCATCCGAGTAGTCATAAATAGCCATATATCCCTGAGTTTTAATGACCTGACCGCCTGTCTTGAATACACAACCGGAATTTTCTATATCTATGGTCACAGTATCTAAAACTGCAGGTTGCATCTGGCTTGCAATAAATCTTTCCCAAATAAGCTTATAGAGCTTAAACTGATCGTAAGACAGCATCTTTTTTATAACGTTAGGCGAAAGGGAAACATTAGAAGGACGAATCGCTTCATGTGCATCTTGCGCATTGTTTTTGCTCTTATAGACTCTGGGGCTTTTGGGCAGATACTCTGCGCCTATATTAGTGTTAATAAAGTCGCGGGCAGCTGCTACAGCACCGTCTGAAATTCTCGTAGAGTCTGTACGCATATAGGTAATTAAACCCTGAACACCGCCAAACTCATGTCCGATATTCAAACCGTCATAAAGCTCTTGCGCAACTTTCATAGTTTTATGAGATTGGAAGCCAAGCTTCTTTGATGCCTCTTGCTGAAGAGTGGATGTAGTGAAAGGAGGCGCAGGGAGCTTTTGCTTTTCCGCATGCTTTACAGATGTAATTTTGAATTCGCCTTCGGATATAAGATTCCGAACTTTCACTGCCTGTTTTTCGTTTTCAAGACGCGCCCTTCCCCTTTTGTTTCCATAATAATGTGAAACAATCTGCTCACCGTTTTCAGAGGTAAGAAGAACATCTACCGTCCAGTATTCCTTGGGAATAAAATCTGCAATTTCCTTTTCTCTTTCAATGATTATTCTTGTAGCAACAGATTGAACTCTGCCACCCGAAAGACCGCTTCCCACGTTTTTCCAAAGGACTTGGCTTAGATTAAATCCTACGAGCCTGTCAAGTATGCGTCTTGCCTGCTGCGAGTTCACAAGATCCATATTTATAGTTCTCGGAGATTTAATAGCCTCTTTAACAACACTTTTGGTAATTTCATTAAAAGTAACACGGCATGCTTTATTTTCCGGAATCCCCAGTTGTGTAGCTATATGCCATGCAATAGCCTCACCTTCTCGGTCAGGGTCTGTTGCAATAAAAACTTTATTTGCAGCCTTTGCTTCCTTTTTCAATTCTTTGATAACGTCGCCTTTGCCTCTTATGTTTATATAATGAGGCTCAAAGCCGTTTTCAACATCTATTCCTAAACTGCTTTTAGGCAAATCGCGAATATGGCCCTTTGATGCCATTACCTTATAGTTTGAACCTAAATAACCTTTTACCGTATTCGCCTTTGCGGGAGATTCCAAAATAACTAAATTTGCCATAAATCAAGCGGACATAGCCGCCCCTTTCATTATTTAAAGTTGCGTTTTACCTTTTCACCGGGAAGCAATACAACTGCTTTTCCCATTTCAAGCTTTAATAGAGACTTCATGACTATCGGCATTTTATCATTTTCATCTACCAATGAATCAATAGTACACTCTGTATCAACCGGTATTTTTTTGTAAATACGAATTGAATCTTTATCTAAACCAATATTTTCAATAGAAAACTCGGATTTTTTATTTTTCTCTGAAGCTCGCGCTAAATCATCAGATTCATTATTGAATTCTTTGTTATAGTTTTTCTTGTTTTGTCGCTTTGAAGAAAAAACAGAAAAAATGCTATCCGATACCGTAACACATGAAATCTTATATTCCGATAAAGCTTCATTCATCGAAACATTCACTTCATTTGCAAGATTAAACGGATTAATAATACCGAGATAAACGAATTCAAGATCTTTTACTATATCATCTGCACTTATGATAAGCTTTGCTCCGTTTTGAATCAAAAGATTTGTAGCCTCGCTGGTTTTATTATCTACATTTCCTGGTAAAGCATAAACGGTTTTTCCAAATTCTTTTGCATACCTGGCGGTAATAAGAGAACCGCTGCGCAAATTTCCCTCAATTACAACAGAAGCACATGAGATTCCGGCTATCAAACGATTTCTTCTAGGGAAATTATACCGTTCCGGACGAGTACCGGGAGCATATTCGGTCATAACGCACCCGTTTTTAACTATTTCTTTAGCAAGCCTTATGTGTTGCTCAGGATAACAAACGTCTATTCCGCTTCCTAAAAATGCAATATTCACACCGCCCACCGAAAGAGAGCCTGCATGCGATACTCCATCTATTCCAATTGCCATTCCGGATACAATTATAGCTCCCGCTTTAGCAAGATCCTGACCAATTACAAAAGCGTTTTTTCTGCCATAATCGGTAAGCCTTCTTGTTCCAACTATTGAAATAAAGCAATTTTTATTAAAGTCAGGCAGTGTACCTCTGTAATAAAGCAAAACCGGAGGTGTGGTTATCTCTCTTAATGAATTAGGAAAATTCTCATCAGAATATGTCAAAATTCCAACATTTTTCTTTTCGCAAAAATCAAAGACGCGCTCTGCTTCCGAAAGTTCTTTTTCCATAATTGCCTTAAAATCGCACGATTTTGATCCAATGCACTCAGCGATATCGAATTCATCTGCGTCATAAACCGATTTCGGAGAACCGAACTTCAATATTAATTTTCGAAATGTATCGGTCCCGGGTGTGGTTGATAAAGAAAGCCAAATCCAGTAAACAAGAGGCTGCATATAATATCTCTCTTTAAATTATTTTACTCTGTTCCCACATAAATATAGCCGCCGCAACAGAAGCATTCAGTGATTCTGTTTTGGAAGATATCGGAATATAAATTCCACCGTCAGAAGCAGAAGAAACGTCTTTCGGAACTCCGTGACCTTCGTTTCCGATGATAACGGAATCCCATTTGCCAAGTTTAATTTCACCAAGAGGTCTTGCGCTTTCCGTGAGCTCCGCCGAATAAACCTTACGTCCGTTGTCATGCATAGCATCTATGTACTTTATCATATCCGAAACTCTCGTCACTTTAACGCGAAAAAGACTTCCCATAGCTCCCCTGACAGTTTTGGGATTGTAAATATCTGCGCAATCAGCACTTAAAATTATATGCTCTACGCCGAAGGCAACAGCACTTCTTATTGCTGATCCAAGATTACCGGGATCTCTGACTGAACATAAAACTATGCTTCTTCCGCACTCAATATTTGAAAACTCTTCCTTATATATTATATCCGATTGACGGAAAAAGTCAAGATGTTTTATTACACTAATTATACCTTGAGGCGAATTTTCCGTGGAAATTTTTTCGAATACACCGTCCGCTAACACATAAACGGTTGTTTTTTCACCTTTTTCTTTTGCTTCCAGTTCCCTTAACTTTGGTAAAATTTTAGAAGACTTCGACTCGCTTACAAAAATTTTAGTTACGGACAATGACGCTTCAAGCGCTTCGTAAGTCAGTTTTTCCCCTTCAGCAATAAAGAGCTTTTCTTCATCTCTGTGCTTTTTTTCCTTCAATAACGCCGCTTTTTTCACAGTCGGATTATTACGGCTGGTGATAACTTCACTTATAAAATTCAATTTTTTCCTCCTTGTTACAAAAAAATCCCGGTATGCCAAATGACAGAACCGGGAATTTATGTCAATTAAAGAGCTGCCTTAGCCTTTTCGCAGATTGCCGCAAATGCGTCCTTGTCGGAAACTGCAAGCTCAGCAAGCATCTTACGGTTGAGGTCAATACCGCAAACCTTAAGACCGTGCATAAGCGTAGAGTAATTCATACCGCAAACCTTTGCCTGAGCGGAAATTCTTGTGATCCAGAGAGAACGGAAATCTCTCTTTTTAAGCTTACGTCCTGCAAAAGCATAGTTACCGCTCTTGAGAACAGCCTGTTTAGCCATCTTAAAATGCTTGGACTTTGCTCCCCAATAACCCTTAGCAGCCTTGAGCATATTCTTTCTTCTCTTGCTCGTCATAATACCGCCCTTAACTCTTGCCATTTTATCTATTCCTCCAAATTTTCTTCGATTGTCTTATCACTTATTGATAAGGGTTCTGTAAGTAGGTGCAAAGCTTTCACTTAGAATAGCGCCCTTACGAAGACCTCTCTTACGCTTAGCGGTCTTTATGCCGAGATTGTGACGATGATTGTTGTGAGACATCTTTACCTTACCGCTACCGGTGCGAGAAAATCTCTTGGCAGATGCTCTATGTGTTTTGATCTTTCCCATTTTAATTTCTCCTTTTCTGTTGGGTAATACCCATATATCATACAAATTCCAAAGAATCTATAATCTGAATTATTTTTTTTCGGGTTTTGCCGGTGCTAAAACTATGGACATGAATCTACCGTCAAGTACGGGCTTCTTTTCCGCTGTACCAATTCCGCTTAACGCTTCAGCAAATTTAGCAATTACTTCGCGCCCGAAATCCATGTGAGACATTTCTCTTCCTCTGAAACGAACAACAGCCTTCACCTTATTGCCTTCAGCGAGGAATTTTTTTGCCTGATTGACTCTGGTATCCAAATCATGCTGCTCAATACGGCATGAAAGCTGTATTTCCTTTACTTTTACAATGACCTGTTTTTTCTTTGCTTCCTTTTCTCTTTTATCGCGCTCGAAACAGAATTTGCCGTAATCAATAGCACGGCATACCGGCGGAGCTGCGTTGGGAGCAATAAGCACAAGGTCTACACCTGCATTTTCTGCATAAGCAAGCGCATCTGCAAGCTTTAAAATACCAACCTGTTCGTTTTCCGGACCGAGTACTCTAACCTCGGGATACTTTATCTCCTCGTTTATCGGGAGAGCCTTTTCATCTTTGGTGCTAATAGCCTTATACCTCCGAAAAAAATAAAAATGCATACAGAAAATCCGTACGCACAACAAGACCCAACTCTAACAAAGAATTTGGAAAAGTATTAACCATACGCACTCCTGTGGTAAGGTGAGAACGGAAATTCTGCTTTGTTTTAGTAGCTTCATGCTACGGCATATATTATAGCACCTGTTTGGCAGTTTGTCAATAGGTATTTGAAAAAAATTCTTTCAAATTTGTTTTTTTCGCATTTTCTCCGTTTTGAATGAAACAAAGTTTGAAATTTTGTTGAATTTTACGTCTTTACAACTGTCTGAAAATCTAGTATAATGAATACCGCGAAACAGTACGCGAAGAAGCGTCAATCTCATGACGCACTGTCATCGTAAGTACTTGTTACAAGTGACGGCTGTGTCGTCAAAAGCTTTTTTGCAGTGTTGCAAAAAAGCTTATTTTTTTTGGTCTAAGAACGTTGAAAAAGATTCTTTACACTCTAAAAAATGACACCTTTTATTTACATTTATCCATTGTATTATTTTCTATGCATAACTCCAAGATTTGAAAAGGATAGAAAAAATCAACGGGTGTCTTTTGTTTTTTTGTTCTGCCGATGTTATAAAAGCTATCATATTTTATTTTTTCAAAAAAGGTCTAGACTTTTCTTTTGAATTATGTTATAATATAATGAATTTATATTATTTAATATTAAAAAAGGATATTTTTATGTTAGAAACCAGCGCAAATAACAACAATGTTACTCTCCCGCTTCTTCCGCTTCGCGGATTAGTCGCTTTTCCTGGAGTACAATTAAATATAGAAATCGTAAGGCCGGCGTCACTTAAAGCGTTTACATCAGCTGCCACACTTAACGATATGAATATACTTTTAGTAACGCAAAAGGATATTACCGTTGAAGCTCCGGTGGCAAATGATATGTACGAAATCGGTGTGCTCGCTAAAATACGCCATGTAGTAAAAAACACGCAAAATAATCTTTCTGTAGTTTTTGAAGGAATTGCAAGAGCCAGAATACTTGAAATCAATACTGAAAACGGTATCATGAAGGCTACAGCAGAAATATACGAAGAAGGCGAATTCTCCGCATGCCCGCCAAAAATTGAAGCACTTATGCGCGAGGTAAACAATTCCCTTTCGGATCTTGCCGATATACATCCTACGTTCACAGACGAGTTGAGGATGGGTGCCGAAGCTATAATAGATCCATCAAGATTTGCAGATTTTGTAGCTTCATCAGCCGTTATAGACTATAATAATAAACAGTCTGTGCTTGAAATTTTTAAACCCAAGCCAAGACTTGAAAAATTACTTATCGTTCTTGAAGAAGAAAGAATGTTATTACAATGCGAGCATGACATTCAAATACAGGTCAGAGAAAAAATCGACCGCAGCCAAAAGGACTATTTTCTTCGTGAACAGGTTAAAGCCATTCAAGCAGAGCTTGGCGAGGATGACGATGAGATAAGCGAATACGAAGAGAAAATTATGGCAAAAAACATGCCGTCAGAAGTTCGCGAAAAACTTCTTAAGGAACTCGGAAAACTTTCAAAAACACCGTTTGGTGCTGCCGAAAGTACAGTCCTTAGATCTTACCTTGATACCTGCCTTGATTTCCCTTTTGGCATCAGAAGCAATGACCGAGTTTCCGTTCAAAATGCTCGTGAAGTGCTCAATAAAGAGCATTCGGGGCTTGAAAAGGTAAAGGAGCGAATTCTTGAATTTGTCGCAGTAAAGCAATTCTCCGATGAAGTTAAAAACCAGATTATTTGTCTTGTCGGACCTCCCGGTGTAGGCAAAACCTCAATTGCGGCTTCCGTTGCAAGCGCTCTTGGCAGAAAATATGCAAGAGTATCTCTCGGCGGTATGCACGACGAGGCAGAAATAAGAGGACACAGAAAAACGTATGTCGGCGCAATGCCCGGACGCATTGTTTCAGCACTCATCAATTCAAAAGCGGAAAACCCGGTTATTGTCCTTGATGAAATCGATAAGTTGGCAAATGATTTCAGAGGCGATCCGACTTCAGCATTGCTCGAAGTGCTGGATCCCGAGCAAAACAAGTTTTTCCGTGATAATTTCATGGAAATTCCTATTGATCTTTCCGATTGTTTATTTATAGCAACCGCCAATAGCTATGACAGAATTCCTGCCCCGCTTTTGGACAGAATGGAGGTAATAGAGCTCTCTACATACACAGATTCTGAAAAATTTGACATTGCAAAAAAACATTTGATACCAAAACAGTTAAAACGCAATGGAATGAACAAAAAATATTTCAGAATTACCGACGGTGCTATTTTCAAGCTCATTAAAGAGTATACTCGTGAAGCCGGTGTTCGTAATCTAGAACGAGAAATTGCGTCACTTATTCGAAAAGTTGCAAAGAAAATTGCGGAAACAGATGTAAAATCGGTTACAGTAAATGAAAAAAATCTTGTTTCGTTCCTTGGAAAAGCACGCGTTGTTCCCGAGAAGATAGAATCTACCGATCCAATAGGAGTTGTTAACGGACTTGCATACACTCAAAGCGGAGGAGATCTTCTAAAAGTAGAAGTAGCCGTGATGGAAGGAGCCGGTAAAATTGAATTAACAGGTTCACTTGGAGACGTTATGAAGGAATCTGCAAAAATTGCGCATTCATATGTCAGAACAGTTACCAACAAGTATGGTATTTCTGATCTCTTTTATAAGGATAAAGACATTCACATACACTTCCCGGAAGGTGCAATTCCCAAAGACGGTCCTTCGGCAGGTGTTACTATGGTGACAGCTATTGTCAGCGCTCTCGGTAATATACCGGTAAAAAAGAACGTGGCAATGACCGGAGAAGTAACGCTCAGAGGAAAGGTACTGCCCATAGGCGGACTTAAGGAAAAAACTCTCGCGGCATACCGTTCCGGAATAAATACGGTTCTTATTCCCTCCGACAATATGAAAGACCTTGATGAAATCGATTCTGAAGCCAAAGAACATCTCAATTTCATCCCCTGCACTACAGTAGACGATGTGCTTTTAAACGCTCTTATAAAATAATATTTGATACGGAAAAATAAAAATGAAATTTAATGTCAATAATGCAAACATATCCATGACGGTCGGAAATTCAAAGCAATTTCCGAAAGACCCTAAACCGGAAATTGCTCTTTCGGGAAGGTCAAATGTTGGAAAAAGTTCGCTTATTAATACGCTTCTTGGAAGAAAATCATTGGCAAGAGTTTCTTCAGCTCCCGGAAAAACGATAACAATAAATTACTATTCTGTGGACGGAAAATTTTATCTCGTTGACCTTCCCGGGTACGGCTATGCAAAACGATCTTTTGAATCAAAAAAATCTTGGAGCTCGTTGACAGAGGATTATTTTTTAAAAAATCCTTCTGCTGATGCCATAAAAAGCGTTATCCAACTAATTGATATCAGAATCGGTCCAACAAACGATGATATCATGATGATAAACTTTTTGATAGAATATGACATTCCCTTCATAATTGTTGCTACTAAAACAGATAAGCTTTCAAAGTCACAGCTCACAAAAGCACTTGATGATATCAAATCCACATACTTTAACGAAGTTGAAATAA
>JAZRHO010000084.1:0-9938 GCA_045644805.1 Eubacteriales bacterium
AGGAATGAGCCTTGTTATGACAGACATCGGTCAGCAGCTTGGCATTTCAAACACAATGCCTCTGGGTATTATAATTGGCGTTGTCGGTATGCTTATGGCTATTGCAACATACCCGATATATAAGAATATTCTTGCATCAAGAAAAGAAAAATACGCTGACAGAATTCTTGAACTCAGCGAAAAAATTATGAATGAGGAGAAGTGAAAATGAGCAAGGTCAAAGATTTTTTCAAGGGAGCATTTGAGGATATGAAGGAAAGTGCAAAGGCACAGCACGAGGTTGACAAAGCAAACTTCAACGCAGCAAAGGCAGAGGCAAAGGTAAACTTTGAAGAAAACAGAGGTCATAATACCTTCAAGAAAGCAAAGGCTGACGCTAAGAAGAGCTGGGATGACGCTCACATGACACCCGCTGAAAGAAGCGCAAAGATGCAAGAGGAGCGCGAGGAAAAAATTGCCGAGGCAAAGGAAAGAGAAGCTGAAGCAAACGCTCGTTACGAAGCCGCAAAAAAGAAATAAGAATTATACTTATAAAAAGCAAGCTCATATGGGAGTAAAATTCCATGTCAGCTTGCTTTTGTTTTAGATTTTTCAGAGAGAGAGCACATAACCCACTCTCCCCCTCAAGATACGCTTTTTTAAGATTTGCTCCGCTTTGTTTTTTAGAGACTATCGCTTCCCTTTTATTGGCTTTATGCCCGTTCGCGGCAGCACTGCGGAGCGAAGATAGAAAAAGCGTATCGAAGAGCGTACTATAGAAAAAAACGCATCGATGAGAGCACATACCAACTCCCCTCAAAATGCGTTTTTCACAAAGAGCTTTTTTATACTAAGCTCGTCTTATTAAGTATAATATTGCTGACTGCTCCAAGTCCGATACTGAAGAGCGCACCGCCCACAACACACAATACAACGTTCATCATACCTGCATCCAAGGGTGTCATCATCGGAATCATCATAAAGAGAAGCATACCTACTGCAAGAGAAAGGCAGATGGAAAGCCATGCTCTCTGCTTTGCTACGACAGCCATAGTAAGAAAAATCGGAACGAATACCGCCATAACAGCTATCTTTGAGATTATACACATTAAAACTCCGAAGGTGCCTGCACCCATCGTGTCAAACGAAAGTCCTGCAACAGCGCCTCCCAGCATCGAGCCCATAAACCAAGCGACTATCATAAGAGCACCTCCGATAAAGCAAACGAGCGTCTTGGATATAACGTAATCTACCTTTCCCGAACGAACGGTAAAGAGATTTTTCGAGTAACCACTTCTGAAATCGTCAGAAACGAAAAGGCATACGAGCACGGCGGCTGCAAAATACATCATATTCATATTACACATACCGGTCAGGTCCATGCTCATGCCCGCACCGCTCGGAGAGGAGATAGCCTGCCAGGTATTCGTAAACGTTTCCATAGGTGTTACCTCTCCCGTTGTGGGATTTGTAACGGTTGCATCACCCATCATTGTAGTCATAACCAGTATCAGTATGGGACATACAAGCGCTATTCCGAGCATTATGTAAATGAGTCTTGATTTGAACATTCTTAAGAAGTCCACCTTCAGCATGCTCTTAAGTCTTTTTTCAAAGCCGTTTGATTCAAATTTCATTTCCACTTATCTGCCCTCCTTCATAAGATCAATGTAATATTCCTCAAGACCTATTTTATCCGTTACGATTTCATTTACGAGAATACTGTTTTCGTAAAGATAGGTAACTATCTCTTCGGGTTCCTTCGCGTCATAAACGCGTATATATCCCGCCTCGTCTTCCTCTACACGTGAATATTTACAGCAAAGCAGCACCTTTGCCCTATTCATGTCCTTGCACTTAAGAGCCGTATAAGTGCGGCAGCCTAAGTCAAGCTCCTCGGCAGTCATTTCCTTTATCATTCTGCCATGACGGATAATTCCGTAATGAGTCGCTACCTTCTGAAGCTCTCCAAGAAGATGAGAGGATACAACTACGGTGCGCTGTCCGTCCTTAACTATATCGGTAAGCACCTCTCTCATAATTCTCATACCGTCGGCATCAAGACCGTTAAGCGGCTCGTCAAGCACGAGCAGGGCGGGCTCGCCGAGAAGAGCCATCGCAATACCTATTCTTTGCTTCATACCGAGAGAGCAGTTTTTGTACTTGTTTGAAGCCGCGCCCTCCATTCTGACCGTCTTAAGCGCATCTCTTACCGCAGCTTCCGGATTCTTTATCGAAAGATTGGCTGCCTGAATAAGCATATTATCCCATACGCTAAGACCGGGGAAGCAGCCCGGAGCTTCAATTAAAACACCCATTTTCGCGCGTACGTCGCTATCCGTGTAAGATTTTCCGTATAGCTTTATATCTCCGCCGCTTGGAATAATCAGTCCGCATATCATTTTTTCGGTAGTGGATTTACCTGAGCCGTTCTCGCCTATAAAGCCGTATATAGCACCCATGGGAACGGTCATATTAAGACCTGCGACGGCCTGCTTTTCACCAAAATTTTTTGAAAGATTTCTTATTTCAATTGCATTCATTCGTGAGTCCTCCAAATCAATATACATCACTCTTATAAAGAAGAACCGTACCGAGAAGATTGTAAATAAGCGTCCATGCCGCCGAAACGAGGATACATATAATAAGCGTTCCGAAATTACTGCTAAGGCACGCGTTTACAGAGGAGCCGTAGAGGAATATGTTTAAAAGCGAGCTTGCGGAATTTCCTATTACAGCACCCGCTCCTATGATAAGTATTCCCGTACCGAAGAAGAACGATGATGCTATCGAAATACCGAAATATCTTCTGAAAATAATGTTGAGAAGCGTATAAAGACTTGCCCAGCCAAGGCTCATAACCATTTTGCCGAGAATGGCAAGAATAAGCGAAAGCGCGTTAACGCTCATCTCTGCTCCCGTCAGAAGACCTGCCAGCACTCCGCCAAACAGATATGTGATGCACATACAAGCCATAGCAAATGCGCATACAAGCGTTTTTGACATCATATAATCCTGTTTTTTTGCGTGAGTTGTAAACAATTGTTTGACATATCCGCTCTTATAGTCATGTCCTATGAAGATAGAAACCATAATACCGCCGAATATAAATACCATGTTCATATTGGCATATTGACCTATCTCTTCTACTACGTAAAGAGGCGTATCCGCCGCAACTATGTTCCATGTGTTAGTATAAAGAGGCTCACCGCCTTCCATTGTGGTCATACCGAGTATCATCGCAGGTATGATAGCGGCTATAGAAAGAAATATGTAAAACAGTGGGGTATGGAAGAGTCTGTAAAAGTCAACGCCAAGCATACCCTTAAGACGCCGGGTGAAGCTCGGTGACTCGAATTTCAATTCACGTGTCGATTGCATTTACTTTTCCTCCTTTTTTGACATAAGCTCAATATAGTATTCTTCAAGACCTATCTTATTTTTCTTTATTTCATTTACCACGTGGCCGCAACTCATAAGATATTCTACAATCTGCTCGGTATCGTCAACGTCATATACACGCAGATATTCTTCCTCTTCTTTTACTATATCGAATTTTTTCTGCAACGCATCCTTCGCGCCCTTCATATCCTTGCACTTAAGCGCTGTGAAGACACGGCATCTGCCTTCCATTTCCGCAGCGGAAATTTCCTCTATCATTCTGCCGCGGCGGATAATTCCGTAGTGAGTGGCAATTTTCTCAAGCTCTCCGAGAATATGCGATGAAATAAGGACCGTGCAACCACATTTTTCTGTAATATCAACGAGTATCTCTCTCATAATTCTCATACCGTCAGTATCAAGTCCGTTAATGGGCTCGTCGAGAATGAGGAGCGCAGGGTCTCTGAGAAGAGCCATCGCAATACCTATTCTCTGCTTCATTCCGAGAGAGCAGCTCTTAAATTTGATATTCGCCGAATCCTGCATGCGAACGATTTCAAGCACTCGCCTGATTTCCTCATCGCGGTTTTCAATTCCGAGATTTATTGCCTGCATAACAAGATTCTGATATACGCTTGAGCCGAGGAAGCAACCGGCATTTTCTATAAGAGCTCCGACTCTTACTCTTACTCCCGGGTCTGTATACTCCTTACCGAAGAGCTTAATCTCTCCGTTATCCGGAACAAGATGCCCGCATATAAGCTTTTCCGTCGTGGACTTACCTGAGCCGTTTTCTCCGATGAAGCCGTATATCGCTCCCTTTGGAACGGTCATGTTAAGGTTATCCACTGCATACATTCCGCGGAAGCTTTTTGAAAGATTTCGAATTTCAATAGCGTTCATGTATTTCTCCTTTACCTATAACGTTCATTTGAACAGCATACAAGATAATAACAAATCAATGTTAAAGTTTTGTTAAAATAAAACCCATTCAAAAAGATTTTTCGTTTTTTTCGGATACAAACAAAATTTTAACATTTGTATGTTATAATATACGAAAGAAGCCTTGTTACCAAGTCTTTGAAATGTCGCGCCGTCCGCACTTTCAGCGGCTGCGATATTGACGACTTTGAAAAATGCCCTTGCAAGCATTTTTTCTTCATGGTATAATAGCGATGTAAAAGCGAAATGCGCCCCATTGGAGGATGAAAATATGTTCAAAATACTCGTTGTTGAGGATGACAGAGATCTTAACCGTTCAGTCTGCTCCTTCCTTTTGGAGAATGGATATGAAGCCGTCGGCGCTTTATGCGCATCCGACGCATACGATGCTTTATATGAATCGGTTTTCGATTTGATAATTTCGGATATTATGATGCCTGATATTGACGGATTTGAATTTGCAAAAACAGTCCGCTCTTTGAATAAAGATATTCCTATTATGTTCATGACCGCGCGCGATGACTTTCTTTCAAAGCAGAGGGGCTTTGCCGCCGGAGTAGACGACTACATGGTCAAGCCCATTGACCTTGGAGAGCTGCTTTTGCGCATAGGAGCGCTTTTGAGGCGCGCCGGCATTGCCGCTGCAAAAAGGCTTGAGATTGGCAGCTTTGTTATGGACGCTGACGAGCATACCGCGTATATCGGAGACGATGAGCTGCCACTGACGGCGAGAGAGTTTAATTTGCTATATAAGCTTCTCTCCTACCCGAAAAAGACCTTCACGAGAACGCAGCTTATGGATGAGTTCTGGGATGCGGATACCTCTGCGGGAACACGCACGGTAGACGTATATATGACCAAGCTTCGCGCAAAGCTCGCTGATTGCGACTCATTTGAAATAGTTACCGTTCACGGACTAGGATACAAGGCGGTGATTAAAAAATGAATAAAAATAACGGTGCGGAGTACGTTTTACCAACCGTCAGACGATTTTTTCTCTTTTTTGCTTCTTCCGCATTTATTATCACATGCTGTATGACGCTGTTTCTCACGGTGCTTTCAAAATCCCTCGGAATTGAATTTACCGATGAAAATATAAGCCTTGCGGCAAAGCTCACATTTATAAACGTAACGTTGCTCAGTCTTATCATAACTGTATTCGATACGTTAAGGCGCAAAATTACAGTCAAAAAACCGGTCAAAAGCATTCTCGACGCTGCCGATAAGGTCGTAAAGGGTGATTTCAGCGTGCGTATTGAGCCTATACATAGTCCGTTTATGGACGAGACGTTCAATGAAATCATAGAACGCTTCAATAAAATGGCTAACGAGCTTTCGGGTATAGAGACGCTTCGTACCGATTTTATCGCAAACGTTTCGCATGAAATGAAAACACCGCTTGCGGCAATGCAGAACTATGCGTCACTCCTCATGTCCGAAAAGCTCTCAGAGGATAAACGTATCGAATACGCAAAGGCTCTTCTGAACGTATCCCGCCGCCTTTCGGATATGGTGACGAATATTTTAAAGCTCACGAGGCTCGAAAATCAAAATATATATCCCACCTGCCATAGATACGACCTCGGAGAGCAGCTTTGCGAGTGCCTTCTCGGCTTCGAGAACGTTTGGGAAAGCAAGGGAATAGAAATAGAAACGGATATTCCCGAGGACATTGCCGTGAATGCTGATTCGGAGCTTCTTTCTCTCGTATGGAACAATCTTTTTTCAAACGCACTGAAATTCACCGAAAGAGACGGAAAGGTAACTCTCTCCCTGAAGGCTGACGAGAGCTTCGCTACGGTGACTGTTGCCGACACGGGAATAGGTATGACACCGCAGATCGGTGAGCATATTTTCGAGAAATTCTATCAGGGCGACACCTCTCACGCAACTAAAGGTAACGGCCTCGGTCTTGCACTTGTCAAGCGCGTTGTCGATATTCTCGGTGCGGAAATAGGGGTTGAAAGCGCCCTCGGAGCAGGAACGACATTCACAGTAAAAATAAGGAGAAATCTGAATGGAAACATTTAAAAAAATATGTAAAGCCCTTCTGTATCCAAAAATGGCTATTATGATAACGCTTGCACCTATCTCCATTATTCTCCTTATCGCAGGACCCTCGATTATCGGCTGGGAAAACCTTTTTTCGATTCCCGTTTATGTTCTTTCCGCTTACACACTTACAGTCTGGTGCTTTAAGATACCGTATCTGATAAATTGGTTTAGAGCCTTTAAAAAAGACAACAAATATTTACAAAAATGGCAATCAGACGCAAGACTTCGCATAAACGCAACGCTTTACGGCTCGCTTATCTGGAATGCGGCGTATGCGTTTTTCCAGCTTGGACTCGGTATATATCACCGCTCCTTCTGGTTTTACTCGATGGCTATATACTATATTTGTCTCGGTATTATGCGCGCAGTGCTTTTGCGTTATTCGCGAAATCATGCCTACGGAGAGTGCGTATCAGACGAGCTTCGGCGCTATCGCTTCTGCGGAATCACCCTGTTCTTTATGAACATAACGCTTGCCGCCATAATGTTTTATATCATATGGCAAAATAAGACCTTCGTACATCACGAGATAACAACAATCACTCTTGCAGCACATACGTTTATCACCTTTACCTTCGCAATAATCAATATTTTCAAATACAGAAAGTATAAAAGCCCCGTATTCGACGCGGCGAAGATAGTAAGTCTGACTGCTGCTTGCGTATCCATGTTCACTCTTGAAACTACTATGTTCACCGCGTTCGGAACAGATGCCGATGAGGGCACGAGGCAGATAATGATGTGCTTAACGGGAGCTTTTGTTTCAATATTCGTGCTATGCGCATCGGTATACATGATAATTACTGCTACGACAAAATTAAAAAAGGTCCGCGTCTTGACAAAGGCCGGCTCTAAATATAATAATGAAATGTAAGGATTTAAAAATGGCATCTGAAGAAAAAAATGAAACCTTCTCCTATACTTACTCCGCGCGCGAGCAGGAGGAGCTCAAAAGAATACGTGAAAAATATGCACCTAAAGAAGAAAAAGAAGAGGATAAGCTGACACGCATCCGACGTCTCGACGCTTCCGTAACAAAAAAGGGAGATTTATGGTCTCTTATAGTCGGAATTATCGGCGCACTTATAATGGGCTTCGGTATGAGCATTTTTATGACGGAGCTCGGAGACCTGTTTGGCGATGCGGCTATTGTCTGCGGAGTTATTATAGGTGTTATCGGTATGGTAATTATCGCCCTTGCGTATCCGCTTTACAGTATTATAGTTAAGCGTGAAAGAGCGAAAATATCCGATGAAATAAACCGCTTGATTAACGAGGTTATTAAATAAATCCGAAAAGGGGTATTGACTGTACCCCTTTTTTGTTGTAAAATAATCTCGGAACCAAAAAACCTATTTGTAATAAACACTATTTGTATAAAGGAGATTTTTATGCGGTACATGTTTTTACGCTTCCCCGAAGGGAAATTCAAGGCGGTGACACTAAGCTATGACGACGGAGTATATTCCGACGTAAAATTTGCTGAAATAATCGGAAAGCACGGCTTAAAATGCACGTTCAATATCAACAGCGGGAATCTTAACGGCAATAATCCGAGAAAGCTCTCCGGAGAGCAGATAAAAACGAAGCTTATTGATTCGGGTCACGAGGTAGCCGTTCACGGCAAGCTCCATATAGCTCCGGCAAATCCTATACCGTCGGTAGCTATAAAGGACATTCTTGACTGCCGTATAGAAATGGAAAACGCCTTCGGAATTATAGTCCGCGGTATGGCATATCCCGACACGGGTATAAGGATAATGTCGAACGGTAACAGCTATGATAACATAAAAGGTTATCTTAAGAACCTCGGCATAGTATATGCTCGTACGCTAGGCGGAGATAACGACAGCTTTACTCTTCCTGATGATTTTCATGCTTGGATGCCCACAGCACATCATAATAATCCTCACCTTATTGAATGGGCTGAAAAATTCACAGAGCTCAAGGAAGCGGATATATATCTTACAAGAAAGTTCCCGCGTCTTTTCTACCTTTGGGGGCATACGTACGAATTTGACAAAGACGATAACTGGGATGTAATAGAAAAATTCTGCGAAACGATAGCAGGAAAGGAAGACACCTGGTACGCTACGAACATAGAGATATACGAATACATAGAGGCATACAATTCTCTCGTATACAGTGCCGACGGCAGCAAAATATACAATCCAACTCTCAAGGAAATATGGATATTCATCGACGGCACAACATATAGCATAAAGCCCGGCGAGACACTTAAATTGTAACTAAACATTAAAACACCCATGTAAAAAAACAAAAAACATGGGTTGTTTTTATCGCTTAACAGTGGTATAATTAACTTGTAGCAAGGAAAATAACATCAAGATAAGGAGATTATTTATGCTATCGCATATGCTATCGCAAGCAAACTTTATAAGCTCGCCCTGCGATTCGGGAACATCTGTTCACACCTTTGTTAAAACCTTCTCTCCGAAGGCAAAGGTCAAGAGAGCGACTCTTTACGCTACCGCAATGGGTATTTATGCTGCTTACGTAAACGGACATCGAATAGGAAAAGGAGTTCTTACTCCCGGATTTACCAGCTATAAAAACCGTATTCTTTACCAGGAATACGACGTTACCGAATATATGACGGATAACGTAAAGCTCGAGCTTGGTCTCGGCAACGGTTGGGCTGTCGGATTCATAGGATACGCTCATTCAAACCATTTCTTTGCTGACCGCACGTCGGTTATAGCAAGGCTTGTTATCGAATATGAAGACGGAAGTGTCGAAAGCATCGTTACCGACGAGAGCTTTGACGTCTATACCTCACACGTAATCTCATCTGAAATATATCACGGTGAAACGGTTGACCTTACCGCGCCTATAACATATCTTGGCAAAGCAAAGCTTGAAAAAATAGATTCGGCTACTGTTCCCCAGAACGGAGAATGGATAACCGAGCATGAGCGTCTTTCGCCCGTCGAGCTAATCAAAACACCGAAGGGTGAGATTGTAATAGACTTCGGTCAGAATCTTACAGGATACGTTGAAGTTAAGGTAAAGGGCACTCGCGGCTCTAAAATAGTAATACACCACGCCGAGGTTCTTGATAAGGACGGCAATTTCTACACAGAAAACATGCGCCGCGCAAGAAACGAAAACACTTATATTCTCTCGGGAGGAAATGACACCTTCAAGCCTACTTATACCTTCCAGGGCTTCCGCTATATCGAGCTTGTCGAATATCCCTTTGATGAGGTGGACCTCTCATGCTTCACAGCGATAGCAGTTCATTCTGATATGAAGAGAACTGCCGATTTCTGCACAGGAAACGAAAAGATAAATCAGCTTTATCATAATATCGTATGGGGTCAGAAGTCGAATTTCCTCGACTTGCCTACCGACTGTCCGCAGCGTGATGAGCGTCTTGGCTGGACGGGTGACGCGCAGGTATTTGCCCGTTGTGCTGCATACAATTACAATGTCAACAAATTTTTCAGAAAATGGCTCGCCGATATGTCGGCAGAGCAGTTGAAGGACGGCAGGATCGTGCAGATCATCCCCCGACTTGACTGGGTCAGTTCCGCCTGCGGCTGGTCGGATGCTTGTAC
>JAZRHO010000085.1:0-5968 GCA_045644805.1 Eubacteriales bacterium
AAAGTTGCGTGAAAATTTTGCTGAAAGTCCGTCAAAGGACACTCTGACGTGGGGAGCAAAGGCAGCCGCGGTAAGCTTAAGCGAGAAGTTTTTCCCACTTCCTTCAATTTGCGCCTCAACTTTCGGATCGCAAAGCCTCATACTCTTCAGCGGAAGAGGTGTCCGGAAGCCCGATGACGTAACGCCGTTTATATCCGAAAGCTCATATATCAGATAAAGCGACTCAGGACCTTCCTTCATAAATCTGGAAAAGTCCTCTTCTGCCGCAGAAATTGACACGCCTGCGGGCACGTTCACGTCGCGCACCGATTCAAAGAGGCATTTATCCGAAGCGGTATAGAGGGCAATCATAAGCTTCCCCTCGTAGTTTTTACGTGAAGAATTGATAACATGGAGTCGGGCAGACGCACCTTCAAATCTTGCATATACGGTTATCGGAGCGTAAACGTCGCGCGCGGCATAGCTTATCGCCTTCTCTTCTCCGTACCAATCCACAAAAGAAGAGGTGACTGACGGCCAGCCGTCGTTAAGCTGACGGCATATCGCGCTGAAGGCTTTTTTATTGTCACCGCTCTGTGATCGTGCGTGCTTCACAGAGTCTGCAAAAAGATATGCTGCAGTGAGATTTGAGACATACACAGTATCCGAAATACCGCTCGGAAATCTTGACACGCCTACCATCTCCCATAGCATTTTCCCGGCACTTGCCTCGGTCAATCCGTGTATCTCCATAGAAGGCGAGAGCAAATTCATATCCTCCCGCGGAATAAATGATTCGAGCGAAGATTCGCTCGGCAAAGCGATAAGCGAAAGCGTGTTTTCCGAAGCGTGGCGCTCATCATATTTTTCAAGCACCTCCGCGCGCTCAATAAAACGCATACCGTGAATGTATTTATTCTTTTTCTCCGAGATAAGTCTCATCAGCACGTCAAAAAATTCATCAACCTCAGCGCGTGATGACGGCTTGCCCTGCCCCACTGTTTCAAGGAGTGAAAGCTCGGCTGAAACTACGCACGGGTGAGCGCTTATCTTGGCAAGAACATCTAAAACCGCGTCAGCGGTGCTCTGCGCTCTTCTGCTCGTTGCGAGCGAATGGATATAAGGAACGGCAATATCCTGATAGACCATAACACCGTACTTATCGCATAAATCATAGAAGAACTCAGGCGGGCATACGCCGCCGTCAACCACTCTTAACGTGTTCATTCCCGACGATACCGCATTTTTTATGAGTGCCTCGGCAGAGCTCTTCGTTATACGTGACAGTATCGGATCGGAGGTTACGTAAGACGCGCCGAGAGGAAATACCTTGATTCCCCCTATCAAAAGCTCCGGCTCACCGTTTTCACCCCATGACTCGGTTATTTCGCGAAGACCTATCCTTCGCTCATACGTATCGCTGGCTTCGTCGCCCTCATATAGCGTGAGCGACAGCTTATAAAGCAACGGCTTGCCAAGTCCGTTCGGCATCCAATACTCGGGAGAGCTTACCGTTATTCTGCACTCGCCCCCACTCATTGAGCCGTAGAAAAGCTTTCCGCTTGGCGAAACCAAAGTCGCCACAGCGCGTACGTCGCCAGTAACACCGAGAATATCCGCGCCTATCGAAAGCTCGGCTGATCCCTCTTTGTGTGTCTGCTTTACGGAAACATCGCCGATAAAGCCGCGACTGGTGAAAATGACCTCGCATTTACCGATAATGCCCATATCCCCAAGGTACGGGGGCATAGCGTATTTATCCGAAACAGCCCCGTCATTTTCTATAAGGCGGCGTCTTGGCAGCGGCTCAAGGCAGGATACCTCAAGCTTATTGTCCGAGCTTTTAACTCTGTCCGTGACATCAAAAAGATAAACCCTATTCGGATCGTACGCCATACCGTAGCTTCTTCCGTTAAAGAATATCTCTGCGTTTGCGTATATACCGCAAAGGCGTATATAGACATGCTTTTTCAAAAGCGCGTCTCCCGAAATCTCTACGTTAGCCGAGAAGGTACAGCTTTTCGGCAGAATAGAGCCTACCGACTTTATATTTTCTCCGTAAAGCGGATCGTCTATATATCCGCCGTCAAGAAGCACCGAGCAAAGGCTGCACGGCGCGGTACAAGATATATTCTCATAAGCACCCGCGCTCATGGAAAAAAGTTTGATTTCATTCTTTATCATAAGGCACCTCGCAATGCACTGATTACACGTTTGTAATTTATATATTTATTATAACATATAAGAAAAACAAAATAAATAGTTAAAATTGCACAAAGTAATTTTATTTTTTTAGTCATTCTATTAAACTTTTTTGAAGAAAACATTAAAAACTCGAAAAAAAGACTTGAAGAGCGTTTTTTACTGTGATAGAATTCTGTTATAACATAATAGGGAGGCTTTTGCTTTGAAAAAAATAATTTCTTTAATTATATTTGCGGCTTTAACTGTCGGTATGGTCGCTACGCTCTCCTCTTGCGCACTTCTTTGCAAGGTTGGCAAACACGAGTACGACAACGATTGCGATTTCGACTGCAATACCTGCGGTGAGGTCCGCGATGCCGGACATTTATACACAAACGACTGCGATACCGTTTGCGACGCTTGCGGCGCTGTTCGTGAAATCACCCATACATATGATAGCGACTGCGACGTTGACTGTAACGTTTGCAGTGCAACCCGTGAAATTACTCACACCTATGATAACGCCTGCGATGCAACTTGTAACGTATGCGGAGCTACACGCTCTGTTGCCGCTCACGCATATGACAACGCGTGCGACGTTAACTGTAACGTTTGCGGAGCTGTTCGCGAGGTTTCCGCTCACGTAGACGTTGAAAATGACGGTAAGTGCAATATCTGCGGTGCGGCAGTTCCAAAGGTTGAATGCACACACAAGGACGATGATAATAACGGCTATTGCGATAGCTGTGCGGCTAATCTCGGAACCGGTGGCGAAACCGGTGGCGAAGGCGGTGGCGATACCGAATGCACCGAGCATGTCGATGCGAACACCGACGGTAAGTGCGATAATTGCGATGCTGATGTGGAAACCGAGACCGATGACGGTAATTCGACCGTGCTTCCTCCTCAGGAATTCTAAAATCTGATACAAATTTAAACACACAGGGTAGTTCATAAGGCTTGAGCTACCCTTTTATTTAAGGGTATGAAAAACAAATTTACGTACAGTGAACAGTTAAGCTTCGGCAGGCTTTGCGAAACCTTTCACAGAAATTTCAGAGTAACGAAGCTCTTTGCCACCTACCTTGAGCGCTTCCCCGATATTATAACTAAGGAAATGATAGACGCGCTTTGCGAGGGCACAGAGATAAAAAAAGAGGACGCTATCGCAGCGCTCCTTTGCGAGATTTTCGGTCTTGATGCCGAAACGAGCTCTGAGGATAAAATAATAATCCGCGACTACATAATTCCTTCAGTGCGAATACTTAATAAGGAAAAATACACAGAAAATCCTTATTACAAAAATATAAAGCTCCCCGACGTCAAGGACGGGGATTGGGAATTCAGAAACGAAAAGTACGAGCCGTACCGTGCTGTTATCTGCCATGATATGATGATACGCGATGATTTTTCCGAAATACCGCCGCTAGGATTTTTCGAGGAGGAGTTTGCCTTCCCCGCTGTGCTTGAGGGCGGGAACGAATGGATGACACTGACTCCCGTTGATCTTGACACATGCGAAGCAGCCATTGACGCGGCACAAGGAAAGGTCGTAACCTTTGGTCTCGGTCTTGGCTATTACGCTTATATGGTCTCACGAAAGGAAAATGTGAAATCGGTAACAGTAGTCGAAAAAAGCGAAAAGGTCATAGAGCTTTTCAAAAAGTACATTCTTCCGAAATTCGACAAAAAAGAAAAGGTACGCGTAATATGCGCCGATGCGTTTGAGTACGCAGAGTGTCAGATGCCTAGCGAAAATTATGACGTCGCCTTCGTTGACACCTGGCGCGATGCTTCGGACGGAACGCCTATGTACACAAGAATGAAGGCGCTTGAAAAACTAAATAAAAACACAAAATTTCTTTATTGGATAGAAAACTTCCTTATATCGCATAAAAGAGCCGAATGTTTTGCCAGGATACGTGATAAGTATGAAGATGGCAAGCTTGATATGGGCTATGGGGAAATAACCGAGCTTTTAAAAAACGTATAAGGCACCTAAAATAAAAAAGCATATCGACGAGAGATACGAACTCACTCCCCCTCAAGATATGCTTTTTGAGACTTTGCTACGCTTACTTTTAAAGGAGACTATCACTTCTCTTTTCTTGGCTTTATGCCTGTTTGCGGCAGCATTGCGGAGCGAAGACGAAAAAAGCGTATCGATGAGAGATGAATTTTATCCGGGTTCTTATCTACGTGAGCAAAAAAGCACTTTGCATTTACTTTTTCTATTTTCAGACCGTCGCAGAGATATCGTAATATAAAAATCCGTCCAAGTCTCAAATCAGATGGGGACGGATTTTTCATGTTTTATTCTTTATTCACTTTCTTCGGCAATGAGCTTTGCTATTTCAGCGTATTCCAAAAGCCGCCGCGCTACCTCATCTGTGCACTCAAGGAGCACCTCGCAGGATTCCGAATTCGACTTGCTTTTAAGAACGTAAAACTCATTGAGTCCGTAAGTTACCGTAAAATTATATTTTCGCGTTTGGGAGTCGCGGATATACTTGTTTTCCCCGCTTTTTGTAAACTTTTGTATGCTTACAATCCCAGAAACATGCGTCATAAACGCAAGATTTGAGCGTTTCCCCACGGTTTTATTAACGAGAAACATCGGCTCGTTATTTGAATTGATAATAACGGAATAGGAAGTCGTCTCAGCTATATATCTTGTGTAATAATAGACCGCTGCGGTAAGAGAGATTGCCGCAAAAAAGCTTATTACACCCTTATATAGTGGGGAACTGACGGATAAGATAACAAGCACACCCCCTACGGCAAGCGCCAAAAAAAGCATCGGAAACACCTGCTTTTTATCTGCCTTCGGAGTAAACTTAAATTCGGATATTTCCCTCTCGCTCATGACGGAAGCTCACCCTTGGAAAGCGAATAGTCTTCAAACTCTGAAAAATTATCGTTATTCTGGTAAATAACCACCGACGCGCATCTTTCACCGTTCGGCAAGAGCACCTCAAGACGCATCCAATAAACACCGTCACCCTTATCCGTGCTGAAATCAACACCGTCGAAAACGAGCTTTGCGTATCTGTACTGAGTGCGCGAGTCCGATACGCTGTCACTCACCTCATAATAGGATTTTGGCTCAGCATCTTCTTTCAGAATACCGTTCTTATCATAGTCAGATTCGTCATAGCTCTTATTGGTGCAAAGGCGGTATGAGAAAAGATTTTCCGCCCCAGCATCAAGCTCAACACCGAACTGTTCGCTCATATATTTGAGATTTGAGGTATTGTATCTTGCGGTTATCTGCACCTGCCCTATTTCTTCTATAAGTATGAGATAATCGCAGAAGAAATAACCGAGGGTCGGATCGCTGTATGCATACTGAAGATCCTGCGTCTTTGCGCCTATATCTCCATCGGTATCAGAATAGTATTCGAGAAGACTTTCATTGAAATAAATATTTTTAACCGATTTCGGATAGCTCGAAAAAAGGAAAAGACGAATAACCAGCGTTCCTATAACCGCAACGCAGACAAGCGCCGTCAATATTCGCATGGTTACCAAAATAGGATTTTTCGACTTCGGGGCTTCGTCTTCCAAGTCGTTGTAGTCACCGTATCTTTCGTAATCTGACATTTAAAGCTTCCTCTCTTACAAATATGTCTATTTAATTATAGCTTTAAACCCGTGAAAAGTCAACCTTATTTAAAATTGTTTAAATATAGTTAAAAAAGCAGACCGTAACGACTCTCAAAGTAGAAAGCGCACGGTCTGCTGATTTTTGATTTTTAAATCGGATTACTGAGCGAGCTCAGCGAAGTACTTGATAGTTCTTACC
>JAZRHO010000086.1:0-19444 GCA_045644805.1 Eubacteriales bacterium
TATTCTTTAGGGTGCTTCTGTTATTTGGCGCGCCCTGCCTGAAGAACCTTGCGCACAGCGCTGAAGGTTCGCATATCGCTTGCGGTATCTGCGTAGCGAAGCAAAGCATATCCTCCAGGGCACGGAATAGGGAAACATAAAATTCTTGTCTATATGAGCACCCCTAAAATAGGGTGATTTTTATTATATACGTTGAATTGGCAAAAGACTTATGATATAATTAACATGTTGTCATAATTGTTTGCCGTGTAAATACGGTAAACCAGTTTTTGAATTGGAGAAAAGATATGTCAAGAATAGAAGAAGTTGAACTTACCAATATGTGTATGATATGTGACGGCGAAGGAAATGTTCTTGTGCAGAATAAGGTAAATCATCCTACCTGGCACGGATGGAACTTTCCCGGTGGTCACGTTGAAAAAGGTGAATACGTTACACCTTCTGTTATTCGTGAAATGAAAGAGGAAACGGGACTTACCATCGAAAATCCAAAGCTGTGTGGTATTAAGGAATTTCATAAGTCAAAGGACGGAAATCGTTATATTGTGTTCCTTTATATTGCAGATAAATTTTCGGGCGAACTGAAACCATCAAGCGAGGGTGAGATATTTTGGTATCCAATATCCGAGCTCGAAAAGTCAGACAAGCTTATTGAGGGTTTCCGTGAAATGCTCTCCGTATTTACGGATAATAATATTAACGAGATTTTTTACGAAAGAACCGCAGATGATTTCAAAACAATTTATTGTTAATACAATATAAGGGTTAATTATGGAAAAGTACATTTTATTACGACCGACTATCGAGTACGCAAGTCAGATAACAGAATACAGACAAGAGTTTCTTGATTTGGGAGACTCTATGGATGGCTGTGGACCCTTGCGCAGACTCGAAGATCCTGAAGAATATATAAAAATATGCAAAGAATATGAAGATCCTAGGCTGGTACCGTTTCATTTAGTTCCCGCAACGCAATTCTTTTTTATACGAAAATTCGATAACAGACTTGTCGGAATGATTCAAGTCAGACATCATTTCAACGATTACTTGGAAAAATACGCAGGTCATATCGGCTATTCTGTAAGACCTAGTGAAAGACGCAAAGGTTGCGCCAAGAGAATGCTGAAAATGGCGCTTTCGTTCTGCCGTGAGATTGGAATTGAGAGAGTTCTAATTACTTGTAATGACGGTAATATCGGAAGCGAAAAAACCATTCTTGCAAACGGCGGAGTTTATGAATCAACGGTACACGAGCCGAGCGAAAATCAGGATTTGAAAAGATTCTGGATAGTTTTATAATTTTGCAATTACTATGCGTAGCATTAATAAAATTTATGATATTGACTTTTACTCAAAAAAACAGTATAATTATTACAAGTTTTCAGATGAAGATATAATAAAAATTGCGGTGGTTAATTTATGAAATTTTCACTTGTACCGGATTTCAGATTCAATACCTTTGATGAAGCTACTGTTGAATTCCTTAACGAGAATGGAATAAAAGGTATTATCTTGGATATTGATAATACGCTCGAACCTTATGAGCATCCGCATCCCGGTGAACATGTTAAGAAATGGCTTTCTGAGCTTCGCAAAGCAGGAATTGAATGTGCATTTGTATCTAACAACAATAGGGAACGCGTAGAGCTTTTTAACGCAGATCTTGGACTTCCGTCATTTTATAAAGCAGGTAAACCTTTTAAGAAAAATGTTGTAAAAGCTATGAAAATGATAGGTTCGACCCAAGAAAACACTATTTTAATGGGAGATCAGGTTTTTACAGATGTATGGGCGGCAAGAAATGCAAAGATAAAAGCTGCATTAGTTCCTCCTATAAACGATAAAAAGGACCTATTTACTAAATTCAAGAGATTGCTTGAAAAACCCATACTCAAGAAATATGATAATAGGATAAACAAATGAAAAACGCATTATTTGGACCCGGGGGAAACAGTGATTCTTTCCGACTCGCAGGCTTTAAATCGACTATTGATGCACCGTCTTGGCTTTCAAATATAGGTCTGGATGCTTATGAATATGAGGCAGGTAACGGACTCTCTGCAGGACGTGATATGCTTTTGGCAATAGGAGAAGAGGCAAGACTTCATGGAATACATATGTCGTATCATACTCCGTATTTTATTTCTCTTTCCGGAGTTGTTACGGAAACCAGATTAAAAAGCATAGGTTACATACGCGAGAGTATAGAAGCTGCAAGACTTTTGGGAGCAAAGACTATCGTTGTTCACTCTGGTTCTTGCGCTAAAATTTCTCGTGATGAAGCGATGAGACTTTCGGCTGATACGCTCGTAAGAGTTTTAAATGAAGTACCGACATACGGTATAAAAATAGGTATTGAGACGATGGGAAAGCAAAATCAGCTTGGAACTCTTGAAGAAGTTCTAGAATTGTGCCGTATAGACAGCACGTTTGTTCCTGTTGTTGATTTCGGACATTTAAATGCAAGAAATTTAGGTGGTGTTTTTAAAAACTCTGATGATTATTTGAGAGTTTTTGAGCGCATTGACCGTGCTCTCGGAGCAACTGTTGCCGAAAATCTGCACTGCCATTTCTCTAAGATTGAATGGACAGAAAAGGGCGAGAAAAGACATCTAACATTTGATGATAACATCTATGGTCCTGATTATCAGCCGCTAATTGAAGCGGTCATAAAAGGCGGATATGCTCCGGTAATTATTTGCGAGTCCGCAGGTACTCAATCCGATGATGCTTTGACTATGAAAAAATATTATAAAGACATGAGATAAGGAATGGTAATGATCATGACAAGAGTGGAAAAAATCAGACAAATATTAAAAGATAAAGAAATAGACGCGCTCATAGTTCTTGATGAGCTCAATCAGCAATATCTTTCGGGGGTTGCGTTTACAGACGGTCTTTTATTGATTACTATGAAACGTGCGTTTCTTATTACTGATTTCAGATACTATGAGATGGCGCAGAATGAAGCCTATAAGGAATATGAAGTAATTATTCCCGATAAACGAGTAGAAACGATAACTAAAATACTCAAAGAAGACAAATGCAAAAGGATTGGCTTTGAAGATGGAAGCGTATCTTACGCAACTTATAAAAAATACGTCGAAAATTATACCTTCTGCGAGTTTATCGGCATCGGAACAGCGATTGAAGAGCAAAGGGAGCTCAAAGACGATAGCGAGATAGCTATGATGCAAAAGGCACAGGATATAACCGACAAAGCTTTTACGGAGCTTATAAAACGTATAACACCTGAAATGACGGAAATTGAAGTTGCGGCAGAACTTGAGTACCTTATGCGCAGAGCCGGGGCATCGGGATTAGCATTTGAAACTATCGCCGTCTCTGGAGATGCTTCCGCGCTTCCTCATGGTACACCTCGTAATATTAAGCTCAAACGCGGATTTTTAACCATGGATTTCGGTGCAAAATATAATGGATATTGTTCGGACATGACAAGAACAATCGTTATCGGAAAGGCAGATTGCGAAATAAAGAAGCTATACAACACGGTCCTTGAGGCTCAGGTTGCGGGATTGGCATGTATTAAGGCAGGTGTCGATTGCGCGGAGTGCGATAAAGCCGCCAGAGATATAATTGACGCTGTTGATGAATATAAAGGAACTTTCGGACATTCGCTAGGTCACGGAGTTGGTTTGTTCATACACGAAAGCCCTAGACTTTCAAAAGCCGCAAACGGAAGAAAACTCCGTGTGGGTGAGATAGTAACAGTAGAACCTGGTATTTATCTGTATGGTAAATATGGCTGTCGAATCGAAGATATGGTTTCAGTTAAGGAAAACGGTGTATATAATTTCACTCATTCTACTAAGGAACTCATTGAAATTCTTTAAAATACACCTATTTTTTAAAAAAATACAAAAAATATTTCAAATACCTATTGCAAAATGGGTAAAAATATTGTAAAATACTTGTGTGATAATATGGGTATTTGATACTCATACGATTTGGGCTGTTGTGGCGGACGGCTTTTTGCGATCGAAATTCTATAATTCGCCAAGAAAAGGAAATATTAAATGATAACAGCAGGTGATTTTAAAAATGGTCTTACCTTTGAGATGGAAGGTAAAGTATATCAGGTTATCGAGTTCCAGCACGTAAAGCCCGGAAAAGGTGCTGCGTTTGTCAGAACAAAGTATAGAGATGTTGTAACCGGTGCTATTCGTGAAGCGTCGTTCAACCCTACCGCTAAGTTTGAAAACGCAGTTATTGAGCGTAAGGATCTTGAGTACCTTTACAATGATGGCGAACTTTATTATTTCATGGATCCCGAAACATACGAGCAGATTCCTCTCAATCAGGAAAAGCTTGATGATAACTTCAAGTTTGTAAAGGAAAATACCGTTTGCCGTATTTCCTCTTGGAAAGGTAGCGTATTTTCTGTAGATCCTCCTACATTTGTTGAGCTCGCAGTTACCGAAACTGAGCCTGGTGTTAAGGGTGATACAGCTACTAACGTAACAAAAGCGGCTACACTTGAAACAGGCGCGGTTATTAAGGTGCCGATCTTTATCAATGAAGGTGATGTTCTTAAGATTGATACCAGAACAGGCGATTATATTGAAAGAGTTTAATCCTTTTAAAATACCTTCCCGTTAATATGGGAGGGTATTTTGTATAAAAATTATTATTTATTCTGGAGGTGTTATTATGGATATTAAAGAAAATGCGGCGTATATAAAAGGTCTTTGTGAGGGATATGAGCTGGATACGGATTCAAAAGAGGGAAAAGTTATTTCCGCTATGATAGATCTTATGAATTCGATGGCAGAAAGAATAGTTGCGCTTGAAGACGAATGTGCGGAGCTTCGTGAGTATATAGAAGAAGTTGACGAAGATCTTGGATTTGTCGAAGATGACCTTTACCTTGATGGTGAAACCGAGAAGGAAAATGACGATGAAGATTATGATGACGATTCTGATATGTATGACTCCGGTTATGATGAGGTCGTTTGTCCTTCTTGCGGAGAAATAATATGCGTTGACGAAAGCCTAGATATTGCAGATGTTACTTGTCCATCTTGCGGTGAAAAGCTTGGCGATATTGAGCTTTGCGATGGCAATTGCTCAGCGTGTGATGGCTGCGAAGAATAAAATTTACCATTAATTAAAATTTTATGGAAGTTTTTTTGGAAAACTTATTGACTTTTTATGTTCTTTGTGATAAAATACAATGACGCTTATTGCTAGGCTCAAAAGTTCGGTTATTCCGACGCCTACCGTAGCGATTTCTTACTGAAAGTGAGGTGCTTTTTCATGTTCGCTATTTTCGTAACAGGTGGAAAGCAGTATAAAGTTGCTGAGGGTGACGTTATCTTCGTAGAGAAGCTTGGCGTTGCTGAGGGCGAAAAGGTTACTTTCGATAAAGTTCTTGCTGTAAGCGGCGAGACTCTTTCTGTTGGTACTCCTTACGTTGCAGGCGCAACTGTTGTTGCGAATGTCGTTAAGAACGGCAAGTCCAAGAAGATCGACGTTATCAAGTATAAGCCTAAGAAGAACGAAAAGAAGAAAATCGGTCATCGTCAGGATTATACAAAGATTCAGATCGAAAAGATCGAAGGCTGATTAAATGACAACGATCACATTTTATAAGTCAAACGGTATTTATTACGGATTTGAGGAACAAGGTCATACGGGATATGGTGAGTCCGGAGACGATGTGCTTTGCGCAGCGTTATCTTCGATGACAATGCTCATTATCAACGCTATTGAGGTGTCTTATGCTTCTCACGTTGATTATCATATTGATGAAGCTACTACCGACATCCGTGTTATCGTAAAGTCTGCTCTCCCGAAATATGAGAGTGATGAAAAGAAACAGTTTGCCGTTTCAGGACTTATACAGGCTTATTTCCTTCAGCTCATGGATTTACTCGAAGATAACTATGAATATCTCGATGTAAGAGAAATTGAGCGTGAGATTTAAGTCAGTTCTGCGGCGTAATGCCACTACACTATATGGAGGTAACTAAAAATGTTAAAGCTCAGTTTGCAATTCTTCGCTCACAAAAAGGGCGTAGGTTCTACTAAGAACGGCCGTGACTCCGAGTCCAAGCGCCTTGGTGTCAAGAAGGCTGATGGTCAGGCAGTACTTGCCGGCAATATTCTTGTAAGACAGCGCGGAACAAAGATTCATCCTGGAACCAATGTTGGTATCGGTTCTGATGATACTCTTTTTGCGCTTGTTGACGGTAAAGTGAAGTTTGAGCACATTTCCGGCGGCAAGAAGCAGGTTAGCGTATATGCTGACTAATACTTTCAAAAAAGAGTAGACATATTTCTACTCTTTTTTGCTTTAAATACGTATTTTAATTGATATTAGAGAGGATAAATATATGTCGATTTTAGTTACTGGCGGAACAGGTTATATAGGTTCGCATACCGTAGTCGAACTTATAAATGCCGGAGAAAATGTCGTTATTGTTGACAATTTGTATAACAGTAAGATTTGTGTTCTCGACCGAATAGAAAAAATAACCGGAAAACGTCCGAAATTTATCGAATGTGACCTTCTTGACCTTGAGCTTCTTGATAAAGTTTTCTCTGAAAATCCTAACATTGACTCAGTAATTCATTTCGCGGGGCTTAAAGCTGTAGGCGAATCTTGTAAAATTCCTCTTAAATATTATCACAATAATTTAACAGGTACATTTAATCTTATTGATTGTATGCTTCGTCATAATGTAAACAGAATCGTTTTCAGTTCCTCTGCTACCGTTTACGGCATGCCTGAAACTGTTCCGATAAAAGAAGATTTTCCTCTTTCTACAACGAATCCGTATGGTGAGACCAAACTTATGATAGAAAGAATTCTCAAGGATTGCGTAGCTGCAAATCCTGAGCTTTCGGTCTGCATTCTCAGATATTTTAATCCGATAGGTGCTCATGAAAGCGGTCTTATGGGTGAAGATCCTAAGGGAATTCCGAATAATCTTTTGCCTTATATTGCAAAGGTTGCGGCAGGAAAGCTTGAATGCCTTAACGTATTTGGAAATGATTACAACACACCCGACGGAACAGGTGTCAGAGACTATATTCACGTTGTTGATTTAGCTATTGCTCATTTAAAAGCAATTGATTATACAGCTAAAACCAAAGGAATAGATTATTTCAATATCGGTACAGGTAACGGCTATTCTGTTCTTGAGATGGTACGGGCTTTCGGTGAAGCATGGGGAGAGGATGTAAAGTATAGAATTGTGGATCGCCGCCCGGGTGATGTCGCTGAATGCTATGCAGATCCCACGAAAGCACGTGAAGTCTTAAATTGGAAAGCAGAGCGCGATTTGAAAAAAATGTGCGAGGATTCGAGCCGTTGGCAGAAAATGAATCCTGACGGATATCCTGATTAAAAAATTCAAAAGAGGTCTTCTCACTATGTGTGTCACGACCTCTTTTACTTATGAAGCGTAAAGGAAGTTAATCTTATGAATAATTTAACAGAAAAACGTTTTTTCCTTCTTGATATGGATGGAACAATATATCTTGATAATGATGTTTTTGACGGAACACTGGATTTCCTTGCTAAAGTTCGCGAGAAGGGTGGAAAATACCTCTTTGTTACTAATAATTCGTCAAAAAGTGTTGATGCATATGTCCAAAAATTAAATAGACTCGGTATAGAAGCTGATGAAGATAACTTCCTTACTTCAACCGATGCCACTATCTTATATCTAAAGTCAAATTATCCCGGTAAGAAGTTTTATGCAATGGGGACAAAATCCTTTATTGATCAGCTTTCTTCTGCTGATATAGATGTTGTTACAGATATTACCGATGGCATATTCGGTGTCATAATATCCAATGATAATGAGCTTACCTTCAAAAAACTTGATGATATATGCCGTCTTTTGACTGCAGGTGTAAATACCTATATTGCCACAAATCCGGATTGGGTTTGCCCGACAGCGTTTGGTTACGTTCCCGATTGCGGTTCTTTTGCATGGATGATTGAAAAAGCAACAGGTAAAAAACCTCATTTTATTGGTAAGCCACGTCCTGAAATGTTAACTTTGGCGATGGAAAAATACGGTTTCTCAAAAGAAGAATCTTTGATGGTAGGCGATAGAGTTTATACGGATATTGCTGCCGGATATAACGCAGGGATAGATACAGTGTTTGTGCTTAGCGGTGAAGGAACTATGGAAGATGCGAATAACACTGATACTAAGCCTACGTATATAATGGAAAATATAAAAGAACTATACAACAATATTTAAACGGAGAAAATATGATAACAGTTAATAATGTTTCATTTCAGTTTGGTGGGCAGCTTCTTTTTAAGGACGTTGATTTGAAATTTACCCCGGGAAACTGTTATGGTATAATTGGCGCTAATGGCGCCGGAAAATCGACGTTCCTTCGAATTCTTTGCGGAGAGTTGCAGCCGACAAAAGGAGAAGTATATATACCTGATACGGTAAGAATGTCTGTTTTAAAGCAGGATCACTTTGCGTACGAAGAATACACTGTCCTTGACACTGTCATTATGGGTAATAAGCGTCTTTATGATATTATGAAGGAAAAAGATGCAATCTACGCAAAAGAAGATTTCAGCGATGAAGACGGAATTCGTGCGGCGGAGCTTGAAGGGGAATTTGCAGAGCTTAACGGTTGGGAAGCCGAATCCGATGCTTCAAAGCTTATTCAAGGACTTGGACTTACCGATGATATGCTTTATATGTATATGTCTTCCTTGAAGGAAAGTGAAAAGGTTAAAGTCTTGTTGGCACAAGCGCTTTTTGGCAACCCCGATATTATTCTTCTTGACGAGCCTACAAACGGTCTTGATATAGATGCGGTTATATGGCTTGAGAATTTTCTTTCGGATTATTTTGGTACGGTGCTTGTCGTATCACATGACCGCCATTTTTTAAACGACGTATGCACCAACATAGTTGATATAGATTACAACGGAATAAAAATGTATGTAGGCAACTATGAGTTTTGGTATGAATCCAGCCAGCTTATTCAGCGCATGATTAAAATGCAAAATAAAAAGAATGAAGAGAAGATTGCAGAACTTCAAAGCTTCATTTCCAGATTCTCCGCAAACAAATCAAAGTCAAGGCAAGCTACTTCAAGAAGAAAGCTTTTGGACAAGCTGACTATTGAGGAGCTTCCTGCGTCAAGCCGAAGATATCCTTTCATAGGATTCGATATGGATAGAGAACCGGGTAAAGAAATACTTTTTGTTGACTCGCTTTCAAAATCGGTTGACGGCAAGGTTATGTTTAAAGATTTGACCTTCAGAGTTGCTAAAGATGATAAAATCGCTTTTATCGGCAATGAAATGGCACTTACTAATTTGTTTAAAGTGCTTATGGAGGAAGAGCGTGCCGATTCGGGTGAATTCAAATTTGGAGTTTCTATTACAACATCTTATTTCCCACATGATAATTCTGCATATTTTGATGGCTGTAATGATTCTATTCTTGATTGGATGAGACGGTATTCAAAAGATCAGACAGAAACTTATCTTCGCGGATTCCTTGGAAAAATGCTTTTCTCAAATGAAGCTGTATTCAAGCCTGTAAACGTTCTTTCCGGAGGAGAAAAGGTAAGATGTATGTTTTCCAGAATGATGATGTTCGGTTCTAATATGCTCATTATCGACCAACCTACCGATCATCTTGATCTTGAATCGATTACCGCGGTAAACCATGGTATGCAGTCATTCAAAGGTAACATTTTGTTTACATCTCATGACTACGAAATACTAAATACCGTTGCAAATCGTATAATAGAGATACTACCTGACGGAAGCTTTATTGACCGCCGCGGAACTTATGAAGAATATCTTGATTACAAACGTTCGATAACAGTTAATAATTCCAATTAACAATATATAATTGTAATTTGCGAAAGACAAGTGTACGTTTTACTCTTAATGTATAAGTTCTATAATTTTATACAATACATTAAGGTGCACTTGACTTTCGCATAAAAATATGATAAAATACTATCAATAGAATATGCGGGTGTGGCGGAATTGGCAGACGCGCCGGACTTAGGATCCGGTGGGATTCCCGTGCAGGTTCAACTCCTGTCACCCGCACCATTTTATTTTTGCCGTGTGAGAGTTTGAATTTTATCATATTCGGAGGTTTTAATATGAGTAAACGTTTTAGAATGTCTACTGCGTTGGATGTCGACGATTTGCTTATTGAATGTATTCCGTATGCGGTTAGACTCGCTAATGAAAAATACAAATTTGATCCACCGTTGACAATTTATGAATTTGATAAATGGGGAAAGCTTGGAACCCGTGCAGATGTTGTATTTGAATTCTTTGATGATCCGGAATTTTTCAAAAATCAGCCTGTTATAGAGGGCGCTAAGGAATTTGTTCGCAAGCTTTCAAAAATGACTGAAGTTTTTATTTGTACCTCTATTGTTCCCAAATTTATGGGAATTCGTGCTCAGAGAATAATGGAAGAATTTCCTGAAATCCCCCCCGAACATATATACATGGGCTCGAGAAAAGATAAGCTTAATGTTGATATTCTCTTTGACGACGGTATGCATAACGTTTTTAATTCTAATGCTGCATATCCTATTTTAATGAGGCGCCCTTGGAATCAGTCGGCAACCGGAATGCTCGCAGTAAACAATTATGATGAGTTTCTAAAGCTGGTTGAGGTTATTACTACCAGCTACAGCAATTTCAAGGATGATACTAAAGAGCCTGAAATCATTGTGCTTGTCGGTCCGTCAGGGGCAGGGAAAAATAATGTTGCTAAGTCTCTTTTAAGTAAAGTACCAAAGCTTGAGAAACTTACAAGTTACACTACCAAGGACTCGAAGGAAAAAGATCTAAAAAACGATGATTGGTATAACTACGTTTCAAAAAATAAATTCTTCAAAATGATGGAAGAAGGCGAGTTTTTTGAGTCGACTATGTATGCCGGACATGGATATGGATCTAAAAAAATTGACGTAGAAAAGATAATATCCAACAATAAAATTGCGCTTGCAGCTATGGATATTTGCGGAGCGATGTCTTTGAAAACGAATTTTAAAGATGTAGTTACTGTTTATGTGAAACGCGATAAAAGGGAACTTTTGGCATCTATTTTAGATAAAAATTGTTCGAACGAGGACAAGGTTAAGCGAATAATATCTATTGACGATGAACGGCGCAATGAAGAAATTTGCGATTTTGTTGTAGATAATAATAATCCCGAGGAATCTGCCGATTACATTATAAAACTTTTAAACCTAAAATGTAATTGAGTTGTTTTTATTAACTTATTATATAAAAACAAAGACGTGAGAGTTCTAATTGCTTGAACTCTTACGTCTTCATTTTTATGCTATATCTAACCTATGAATAGGTGCTAAGTTGAAAATTTTGGTAAAAAAGCGCGGCAGAATGAAAGCAACTTATTTATTTGAAACGAGGAGAATAAGTTGTTTTTTCTTCATTTTTGCTCTTGGTACTGGTACTAGTTTTTTTGACGGATAATTTTCTCTTAACGAGGACTATAAAACCTAGTATGATAAAATAGAAGAAACTAAATATTGCAAGTGAGGCAAAAATAGAAGAAACTGAAAATTCATATGAACCAGAAGAGGTTTGTACTGTTAGAAATACGCAGAAAAATGCGATAGATAATACAAGATAATGTATAGCGTATTGCAAAATCGTTGATATTTTTTTGATTGTAAATATAAATTCAGAGGCGCTCACTATCAGTCCAAAGGCGAAAATTATAAAATAACGCGAAAAGCTTAAATGCAGTTCGTTTATATTAAGTATTCTCGCAAAGAGAAAGAAAAGCATAGAGATAGCGACTGTATAGGCGCAGCCTCGGTAGAGAAATTTTGTAATATTATTCATTTTTAATAGTGGTCCTTTTTTATTTTACGCTGTAATAAATAAATTGTATCATATCTTTATCGTTTTTGCAAGCAAAAAGTATAATCTTCTGTAAATTTTAATCCAATGCGGAAGAGGTCGTGAAAAAATGAATAAAAATTCAAAAAATATGCTTTTTGAGGTATAAACGGTTGACATTTTAACGGGAAAATATTATAATAAATATATAAAATATTTTTGTGGAGAATAACTATGAATAGAACACAGGCAAGAGAAAATGCGTTTATACTTCTTTTTGAGTCAGAATGTCGTACCGATGAAAGCGCTCTGGAAATTTTCGAGTATGCGTCTGAGGTGGGGGAATTTGAAATTAATGATTACGTAAAAAACGTTTTCTTTGGGGTTATGGAAAGGCGCAAAGAGATTAATGAGTTGATAGACGCCAATATAGTTGGATGGAATAAAAATAGAATTTCTGCAGTTTCGCGTGCTCTTTTATCTCTTGCTGCATTTGAGATGATTGCTATTGAAGATATCCCCGCAAAGGTTTCAATAAATGAAGCAATAGAGCTTTCAAAAAAATATGATGATGAAAAATCTTATATTTTCGTGAACGGTGTACTTAATGCTATTGCTGAGGATTTGAAGCTTAAATGACAGAAAATGTGATTTTGGGTATCGATACGAGCAATTATACAACTTCGATTGCTCTTATCTGTGAAGACGGAGAGCTTTTGGCTAATATAAAAAGACCTCTGCCGGTAAAGCTCGGTGAGCGAGGGCTGCGTCAGTCGGAAGCTCTTTTTTCTCACATAAAGAACCTTCCCTCGGCGTTTGAAGAAGTGCAGACTCTTCTTTGTGGTCACAAAATATGTGCGGTTGGTGTGAGCGAGAAACCACGCAATCTTCAAAATTCCTATATGCCTTGTTTTCTTGCAGGTGTTAATGCTGCTTTAGCAGTTGGCTGTGGTGCCGGTGCGCCTATATTTAAATTCTCGCATCAATGTGGTCATATTATGGCAGCGATATACTCATCTGAGAATTTTGAATTACTGGAAAAACCTTTCGCAGGCTTTCATGTGTCCGGCGGTACTACGGAGTTACTTGGTATTAATGCGGTTGATAACGGTTTTGTAGCTGAACATTTAGGTGGAAGCCGCGATTTAAACGCAGGGCAGGTGATTGACAGAATCGGTGTCAGTTTGGGCCTTATGTTTCCTGCCGGAAAAGAGCTTGAGGCGCTCGCTCTTGAATATCAAGGTAAAATTCCTAAAAAGAAAATCAGCAGAGACGGTACATGGATAAATTTGTCCGGTCTTGAGAATATGGCGATGAGGCTCTACTCACAAACGCTTGACAAGAATCTTACAGCGGCTTTCGTTTTTGATTATATAGGGAATGCAATTGTTGAAATGAGCGATGCATATATAGAAAAATACGGTAACACAGATTTTGTGTATGCCGGAGGTGTTATGTGTAATTCCATAATCAGAAAAAAGCTTTCTGACAGATTTAAATGTTCGTTTGCTGTGCCTTCGATGTCATCTGATAATGCGGTTGGAATCGCATATCTTGCGCTAAGATCTTATAATAATCTCAGGAGGTAAAATGGATATATCTTCCTTAAGAGAACGCAGAATCCAAACAGAACTCACGGTCTCCGAGTTGAATTCATATATTAAGCATATATTCGAGTCAGACAGAAATCTGAATGCTATTTCCGTAAGAGGTGAGATTTCAAATTTTACCTGTCATAGGACTGGGCATCTGTATTTTTCTCTGAAGGATGACGGCGGACAGGTTAAAGCGGTGATGTTCCGTTCGTCTGCCGCATCATTAAAATTCACTCCTGAAAACGGAATGAAGGTTATTGTTAGGTGCAGTGTTGATGTTTATGTTCAAAACGGAGCATATCAGCTTTATGTAACTTCAATGCAGCCGGATGGGGTAGGAGCTTTGTATTTAGCTTACGAGCAACTGAAGGCAAAACTTGAAGCTGAGGGGATCTTTTCTGCTGATAATAAAATACCAATTCCAAATTATCCTAAAAATATCGGTGTTATAACCTCTCCTACCGGTGCTGCGGTAAGAGATATTATTAATGTTAGCGGTAGGCGTTATCCTATGGCAAATATTTATCTTTATCCATCTTTAGTCCAAGGTGAGGGTGCCGAGGATAATCTTATAGACGGACTTGATTATTTTCAGAAAAGCTGCCTGGTAGATGTTATAATTATCGGCAGAGGCGGTGGTTCAATAGAAGATCTATGGGCTTTTAACAGTGAAAAGCTTGCAAGAAGGATTTTTGAATGTAATATTCCCATAATATCTGCGGTAGGTCATGAAACGGATTTTACTATCTGTGATTTTGTGTCAGATTTGAGAGCCCCTACTCCTTCAGCGGCAGCTGAAATTGCCGTGCCTGATTCAAAAGAACTTTTGTTGCGTATCAGTGCCTATTATGACAGATGCGCATCGGCCCTTGAACGAATAACAGAGCGAAAAGAAGATCGTTTGAATAATTTAAAAGTCAAAAGAGTATTTACTGATCCCGAGAGTTTTTTTGACGGCAAACATGATGGAATTAAAAATACCCAAAGACGTTTAATTGAAGCCATGGATAAGTTCTTGAGTTCAATAGATAAGAATTTTGCGGTAAAAGTCGGCAAAATTCACGCTCTCAGTCCGCTTGCGGTTCTTTCAAGAGGTTATTCAGTGATTTCAAGGGGTAAAAACGTTATAAAAAGTGTAAATGAAGCAGATATCGGCGATCAGATAAATATAAGGCTGTCAGACGGTGAAATGCTTGCAAAAATCACCGAAAAAAGCGGGGAAATAACATTATGAAAAATAAAGATTTAAATATCAGCTTTGAAGAAGCAATGCAAAGACTAGAGGACGCTGCTATGTGTCTTGAAGGATCTAATCTTACGTTAGATGATTCTATTTCTGAATTTGAAAAAGCAATAGAACTTATTAAAATTTGCGAAAATAAACTTTTACTTGCGAAGCAAAAGGTTAGAATTTTGACCGAAAGCGAAGATGGAACAATTTCTGATAAACCTTTTTTAGGCGGAGACGATGATGCGTCTTGACGTATATTTATGCGAAAGCGGTCTTTGTACCAGCCGTACAGAAGCTAAAAATTTTATACTTTCTGGCGCAGTTACCGTAAACGGAAAAGTAATATCAAAACCATCATTCTCTTTGGAAAATTGCGATCAATTAAATGTTTCGATTGACAAAAGCTCAAAAAAATATGTCAGCCGCGGGGGATTAAAGCTTGAAGCTGCGCTTGATGCATTTGGAATTGACGTAAATGGAGCTTTTGCTATTGATATCGGAGCTTCGAGCGGAGGTTTTACGGATTGCTTGTTAAAACGCGGGGCGGCTCATGTCATAGCTGTTGATTCGGGAACTGCGCAATTGAATTTATCGATAAAAAACGATTTGCGTGTTACTTCTATTGAAAATTACAATGCACGTTTTATGAAACGCGAAGATTTTCGATACTCGCCAGAGCTTGCTGTTATGGACGTTTCATTTATTTCGTCAACTTATATCATACCGGCTTTATATGAATGTCTTAAAGATGGTGCGGACTTTATATGCCTTGTCAAGCCTCAATTTGAGGTCGGTAAATCAAACATAGGAAAAGGCGGTATAGTCAAGGATAGAAAAATCAGAGAAAGTGCTTTAACGAATGTAGTTGCCTTCGCTAAAAATCTTGATTTTGAATTTTTAGGCTCAATAGAATCTCCGATTGTAGGAGGAGACGGTAATATTGAGTATTTAGCTCATTTCAGAAAAAAATAATTTAACAATCTTTAAGGAAAAATATGAAAAACATATTTATCGTTCCAAATCCGAAGAAGGATATGGATTTTTCGATTACATCTAAAACTGTAAAACTCTTGCATTTAAATGGATTTGAAATATTCATTCAAGAAAAATATTCGTACTGCAAGATAGAGAATTGCACATATACGCAAGATATACCTGATAACACCGACCTTGTTATTGTAATAGGAGGTGACGGATCATTTATTGACGCATCAGGTCATGCCATTGCAAAAAACATTCCTATACTTGGAATTAATATGGGTAAGGTCGGCTATCTCAGCGAGGTTGAGCCGAGTGAAATAGCTATTCTTTCCAAAATCTCTAGCGGAGAGTATAAAACAGACGAAAAAATGCTTCTCTGCGTTAAAAATATAGAGGGGAACAGAGAATTTGTTTGTGATAGATTAGCGGTAAATGATATTGTAATATCGCATGAATCTCATATAGGCATTGCGGATTTTGTAGTTTACAGTAACGAAGGAGGCGTAAGATATCGCGCGGACGGAGTAGTTTTTTCTACGCCTGCAGGGTCAACGGCTTATTCTTTGTCTGCTGGCGGTCCGATTGTATCTCACGAGGCCGAAGCTGTTATAGTCACACCGATTGCGCCCCATTCATTTTTTAATAGATCCATTGTCTTTGGCAAAAATGAACAGATCAAAGTAAAAAATACTGGGGTTTCTCCTTTGAATATAAGCGTTGACGGCAGAACGTTTTCTCAGATCGCTCCGGGAGATAAATGCGAGATATTCGTTTCACACAGAAACCTTAAGGTTTTGACCTTTAAAGACAATAATATGTTTTCAAATCTTTTTGGCAAAATTCAAATTCTCGAGGATATAATATGAAAAACGCAAGACAGCAAAAAATATTGGAAATAATAGCAAAAAATGATATAGATACGCAAGAAGCGTTGATAACAAAACTAAAAGAGGAAGGCTATGCGGCAACGCAAACGACGATTTCTCGTGATATAAATCAACTTAAGCTTGTTAAAGCGGTTACTTCTTCGGGAGCATATAAATATATTCTCCCAAGTGCTTCCAAAGAGAGCATAAAGCCTGTTATGGGTGCATCGCTTAATAATGCGGTTTTGAAGATTGAGGCTGCTAAAAATATAGTAGTTGTAAAAACACTTTCGGGAATGGCAAATGCGGTAGCGGTATGCATCGATTCCTTCAATCATAACGATATAGTAGGCAGTGTTGCAGGTGATGATACCATCTTAATTGTTACATATGACGATGCTATTGCAAAAAAAATGCAGGAAAATTTGAAAACTGCATTTAAATTTAACGGATGATTTTATTAAGATTATCGGAGTGTCAAAATGTTAAGTTCACTTCACATTGAAAATATTGCAGTAATTAAATCAATAGATATTGATTTTACTGCAGGTTTTTCTGCTCTTACCGGTGAAACTGGTGCAGGAAAATCCATAATAATTGATAGCATCAACCTTTTACTTGGTAAAAAAATTGAAAAAGAACTTATTAGAAAAGGCGAAAGTTCAGCAATGGTAAGCGGTCTTTTTTCAACGTTTTCTGATGAAGGACATAAAGTTCTTACAGAAGCGGGAATTTTACCTGATGAAGAAGGAAATCTTTTTATCCAAAGAAATATTTCTCGTGACGGAAAATCACAAATAAAAATTAATGGAAGAACAGTAAGTCTTTCGGTTTTAAAATCGATATCGGGAATTTTGGTTAACATTCATGGACAGAGCGATACTCATGCTTTAACAGATAACGAAAATCATTTGTCGATACTAGATAGATTTGCAGGAAACGACGGGCTTATCTGCGAATATCACAAGGCATTTTCAGAATATGAAGAAATACGCAAAGAGATTAAAAATATTTTGGAGAAAGAGCAGGCGCGCGCTCGTTATATCGAAATACTCGAATACCAAATAAATGATATCGATTCTTTAAAGCTAAAAGATGGCGAAGAAGAAGAACTTATCGATAAAAAAATAAAGATTAAAAACAGCGTAAAAATCGCAAAGCAAGCAGGTTTTGCCTTCAAAGCATTAAAGGGGAGCGAAAAAGGAAGCGTATCTTTTCTCCTTGACAGGACTGCTGCTGCGCTTGCATCGATTTCGGATGTTATACCTGATTTTTCCGAATATTCAGAAAAATTACGTGAGTTTTTGTACACAGTTAATGATATTGCCGAGGAAGTGTACGCATGCCTTGAGGATATGGATGAAAACTCAGATGAAAAACTCAATGCAATTGAATCAAGGCTTGATAAAATCTCGAAAATAAAAAGAAAATACGGCTTAACCGTTGCGGATGTTTTATCTTTTAGAGATGAAGCATCAGGTGAGCTTGAAAAACTGAAAAATTCAGAAGTTTTACTTAATGAGTTATCAGATAAGCTTGATAAAGCCTATAAAAAAGCGCTTGGTATCGCAGAGAAGATACATGATGTAAGAGTTGAAGCGGCAAAATCACTTGAAAAATCAGTTTGTCAAACACTTGACTTCCTAGATATGCCGAAAGTGGTATTCATAACTTCAATAAAAGAAATTTATGATAATGAATCTAAAAAACTTACCGACAGCGGTATTGATAGCGTAGAATTTTTAATAAGCGCAAACAGGGGGCTCGACGCTAAACCTCTTGCTAAAATTGCATCGGGGGGAGAGCTTGCAAGGATAATGCTTGCTCTCAAGAGCGTTATCGCTAATAAAGACGGTGTTATGACTATCGTGTTTGATGAAATAGATGCCGGAGTATCAGGAAAAACAGCGAGAAAAATCGGAATTAAAATGCAATCTCTTGCTAATGAGACTCAAATTTTCTGCGTTACTCACAGTGCGCAGATAGCTTCACTATCCGATTCGCATTTTTTGATAAGCAAAAGCGATGTCAACGGATTTACTGAAACCGAGGTAAAACTCCTTGATGAGGAAGCAAGAATATCCGAGCTCTCAAGAATACTCGGAGGAATAAATGTAACGGATGCACAGCGTGCTGCCGCTGTAGATATGATAACGGAAAGAGAAATTTATAAAAACTGTCAATGAGGTTTTATAAATTTGATTATTACTAAATATCTTAGCGAACAAGGAATTAATTACAGTATCGGAGTAGATACCGCCAAAATTTCTTCAATAAAGGCAGGCGGTGTTGCCAAGTGCGTAATTTATCCAAAGACAATAAATGAATTTATTGAATCCATGAAGATAATTAAAGCTGTTGAAGCTAAGTATAAAGTTATCGGCAGCTGTACGAATACTTTTTTTGATGATAGAGGATATGATGGTGTTATAATCTCAACTAAACAGCTGTCGTCCTTTAGAATATGTGGGGATTATACCGTTGATGTGAATTGCGGTACTTTACTTTCATCATTAATACGATATGCTGCAAATTTTGATTTTGAGCTTTCAAGCTCGCTTTTTGGAATACCAGGTACTTTAGGCGGAGCAATAAGAAATAACGCAGGGGCATTCGGAGCCAGCATTTCTGACATTTTTGTACACGGAGTTTTTTTAGATGTATCTACTCTTGAGTTGATAACATTATTCACAAATGAGCTTGAATTTTCATACAGATATTCCGTTTTGCAGAAAGAAAACCTTGTATTTTTGTATGGGAAGTTAAAGGGAAGATGCAAAAATAAAGCTTTGATTTTCGATGAAATAACGTCTGCAAGGTCTCGTCGTATTAAATCTCAGCCATCGCTTCCAAGTCTCGGAAGCTTCTTTAAGCGTAACGGTAATTTATATCCCTCAAAGCTTATTGATGA
>JAZRHO010000087.1:0-2807 GCA_045644805.1 Eubacteriales bacterium
TGTTTGGTGACTCGTGGGAGAATCGAACTCCCGTTTCAGCCTTGAGAGGGCCGTGTCTTAGCCGCTTGACCAACGAGCCTTGTCACATTTGCTTGAATATTATATCACAGGTTTTTTAGTTTGTCAATACCTTTGAGCAAAAAATATCTATGTTTTTTCTTGTCTTTTCTTTCAAAGATTTTATTGATATTTTTTGCTGTTAATTTATTGATTTTCTTCTATTTTAATGGTAAAATATTGTAAAGATAAAATGATTTTATTATATTTTTCGGAGGCGTTATGAATTTAGGCAAACTCAATCCTTTTATCCACTCTGCGGCACTCATTGAAAGAGTTATAAAAAGCGAGCCCTGCATATCCTATGACTCAAAAATAATATATCTTATCTCAGGCGAACTCACATATGTCATAGACGGAGAGAAAAAATCCCGTATGTCTCCAGGAAATCTTTTATTTATTCCTGCAGGAATAAAATACTCACTGAAAACAAAATATATGCGGGCTGTGGTTGTTTCATTCGATTTTACAGATGAATACGGAGATGCGGGCAAATGGATCGCGCCTGCAGCGGAATCAGATTATAACGAAAATCTCTGCCATTCTGTCAAAGACTTCCCTGCTTTTATGCGTCATATACTCCTTTCAGACGTTGAATCGGAAAGAGATACATTCATTCGTATCGCGAATATATTTACCTCTGCCGAGGGATTTTATCTTGAGGAATTGTCTGCTATGCTCAAACTTATTCTCATCAAAATTGCCGAGCATTCGGTGGAAAATGCCCTTCCCTCGTCTATGGTTGAAAATCTTGACGGTTATATAAGAGAAAATATACACGACGAAATATCTAACACCGAGCTCGGCGCTATTTTCGGATATCATCCTTTCTATATAAGCAAGGTTTTAAAGGACAAGCGCGGAATCACCTTGCATCAATATGTTATTTCATACCGTATAAAATACGCAAGAAGCCTTTTGCGTTACACCGAAAAAGCTATTTCAGATATCGCTGACGAGACAGGTTTTACAGATGCTTCGTATTTTACAAAAATGTTCAAGGCGCAATTCGGAATGACGCCAAAGGAATATCGCAATCAATTTAAAAATGATTTCGTATGATTTTGTACGCATAAGTTTACAAAGAGGATATGATTTTGAAAAAGAATGATATAATCACACTAAAAATCGAAGATATAACAAATCTTGGCTTTGGAGTCGGAAAAGCTGATGGTGCGGTAGTTTTCGTCGCTTCAGCGGTCCCAGGAGACGTATGCGAGGTTAAGATAATAAAGGTCGCCTCTTCATATTTCGTAGGAAAGATTGAAACGTTTATCGAGCATTCGAAAATACGCACGGTCGGACGTTGCGATAATCAAAAGTGCCGCAGCTGCGCATATCGAAGCATTCTATATGAAGAGGAGCTTAAGATAAAGCAAGGAACTGTGAGATCTGCGTTTTTAAAGGAAGGTCTATCTGACATTAAAATTCTCCCTACTGTACCTTCCCCGAAGCTTTGCGAATACCGTAACAAAGCTCAATATCCCGTTTCACGAAGCAAGGACGGTGAATATATTATAGGATTTTATGCGCCGAAGTCGCATAACGTATGCGAAGCCTCGGATTGTCCTATGGCTCCCTCTGTTTTTGCTAAGATTTTAAGTTTTCTGCGTGATTTTCTTAAGCAATACAATATTTCAGTATATGATGAAACTAATGGCACGGGGCTCTTGCGCCATATATATCTTCGCCGCTCTGAAGCCTTTGGAGAAGTTCTTCTTACGTTGGTAATAAACGGTACATCGTTCCCTCATTCAGAGGAGCTCGTTCAGGAAGCAACCGAGCTTTTTCCCGAAATATGCGGTATTTTGCTCAACTTAAACAAAAAAGATACGAACATAATACTCGGCGATGAATATATAACTCTTTTCGGTAACGATTATCTGACGGATATTCTTGCCGATGTCAAATTAAAGATAACAGCTCCTGCATTTTATCAAGTCAATCACGGAACAGCAACAAACATTTATAACGAAGCTCGCAAATTGGCTCGTATTGAAAAAACGGACACGCTCATTGATATTTATTGCGGAGCCGGCTCTATCGGACTCTCCATGGCAGAAGACGCAGGAGAGCTTATCGGCATTGAATTGATAGAAAGCGCTGTTGAATGCGCTAGGTTTAATGCCAAGGAAAATAAAATTTGGAATGCCAAATTTTACACTGGTGACGCTGCAAATGCAGAAAAACTACTTGAGCATGCGGAACAATCACTAGGAAAAAGAATTTTTCCCGACGTGGTGATTCTCGACCCACCACGCGCCGGCTGCGACGGAAAGCTTCTAAGCTTTGTGGCTTCCCTCTCACCTAAAAGAATTGTCTATATTTCCTGCAATCCGACAACTCTTGCCAGAGATGTGAAAATATTTAAATCTCTTGGATATAACACCAACGAAGTCAAACCATTTGATATGTTTCCAATGACAGGGCACGTTGAATCTGTCGTTTGTCTCAAACGACAGATTCAACAATGAATTGCGCAAGCGCATGAATTGAGTGCGTGGCACTCATGAATTGGCTTCGCCATGAATTGCGCCTGCGGGCGCATAAGGAAGGACGCGCAATTCAATTCATGGAGCGAAGCGAGAAATCATGATGCGATAGCATCAATTCATGACGGCAACGCCGTCAATTCATCTTCCCCTAATGACGCACAACGTGAATTCGTGGAGCGAAGCGAAAAATCGTTTCAATTCATGACGGCAACGCCGTCAAATCATTCTAAATTGGAGTTTACAATGAAAGAAAAC
>JAZRHO010000088.1:0-5095 GCA_045644805.1 Eubacteriales bacterium
GGCTTGAAGATTTTTGAATATACGCCCCTTCAGGTTAAGCAGGCGGTTGTTGGCTACGGAAAAGCAGAGAAGCGTCAGGTAATAGCTATGGTAACTTCAATTCTTAAGTTGCCGGCTCCTCCAAAGCCTGACGATGTTGCGGATGCTGTTGCTATTGCGCTTTGCCATGCGCAGTGTGCTGGCTCTGCTATAGGAAAATATTTTAATAACAGATAGGGATTGTTTATATGTGGATCGCCGATAAATGGAATGATTATAAAATACTTGATACCTCATGTGGAGAAAAACTTGAGCTTTGGGGAAAATATAGCTTAGTCCGTCCCGATCCTCAAGTCATTTGGAAAAGCAATAAAAAGAATACGCTTTGGAAGCATGCAGATGCCAGCTACAGCAGAAGTCATTCGGGCGGCGGCGCGTGGAACGAAAATAAGCTCCCGGAATCTTGGACAATAAATTACCGTGATTTGACTTTTTTAATTAAGCCAATGGGGTTTAAGCATACCGGACTTTTTCCTGAGCAAGCGGCAAATTGGGATTGGATGAGAGAGCTTATAGAAAAAGCAAATCGTCCGATTAATGTTTTGAATCTTTTTGCTTATACGGGCGGTGCCACGGTATCTTGCGCAAAATCCGGTGCTTCGGTTTGCCATGTTGATGCCTCAAAGGGAATGGTTAATCAAGCAAAAGAAAACGCAAGACTTTCAGGTCTTGCAAACGCACCTATTAGATATATAGTTGATGATTGCAAAAAATTTATTGAGCGTGAAATACGAAGAGGGCATAAATACGATGCGATAATTATGGACCCACCGTCTTACGGAAGAGGTCCTACGGGAGAAGTATGGAAAATCGAAGAGAATATTGACGAATTTGTAGCGCTCTGCTCTGAGGTTCTTTCCGATCAACCTTTATTCTTCTTGTTAAATTCATATACTACGGGACTTTCAGCATCGACGATGAAGTATATAGCAAGCATTCGTTTGCTCAATCGTTTTAAGGGACATTGTTCCGCAGATGAGCTGGGTATACCTGTTCGCGACAGCGGACTTGAATTACCTTGCGGCTCAAGCGTAAGAGTAGTATTTTCATAAAAGAAACGGTAAAACAGATGGAAAATTACATTATTAAAACAGAAAATCTGGGTTTTGTATACCATGATGACTCTGAAGATTTTATAACCGAAAATGCACCGCCGGCGTTAGATGATATAAATATATCCATAAAAAAAGGTGAATATATAGCGGTTCTCGGTCATAACGGTTCGGGAAAATCAACGTTTGCCAAGCTTCTTAATATGATATTAACCCCAACTAGCGGTAAAATATATATCGACGGAGTAGATATAACACTCGAGGATTTTACCGAAGACGATATGTTTGATATACGTGCCAAAATCGGAATGGTATTTCAAAATCCCGATAATCAGCTTGTTGCAACTATTGTAGAGGAAGACGTTGCATTCGGTCCTGAAAATTTAGGATTAGAGCGTACGGAGATCAGAAAAAGGGTTGATGAAGCATTGGAAGTTGTAGGAATGACCGAATATGCGCATCACGCGCCGCATAAGCTCTCAGGCGGTCAGAAGCAAAGAGTAGCGATAGCCGGTATAATTGCCATGAAGCCTCAGGTAATTATATTTGATGAGTCTACGGCTATGCTTGACCCAATAGGCAGACGCGAAGTCTTAGATATAATGGAAAAGCTGAATAGGGAAGAAAATATAACAATTCTTAATATTACGCATTATATGGAAGAAGCGGCAAGAGCTGACAGAGTAGTCATTATAAACGACGGAAAACTTGTCAAAGACGGTGATCCTAAATCCGTATTTGCGGAGGTGAATTTCCTTCATAGTATCGGTCTTGAATCGCCACAAGGTGTTGAACTCGTCAATGAGCTTTCAGCCCTGGGGTATGATATTTCAACCGATGTTTTAACCGAAGAAGAGTGCTTTGATGCCATAATGCATCTTTTTGAAAAAAAGGGGGCTAGGCGATGAATAAGCTCGAAGTTAAGAACGTTTCATTTTTATATAGCAAGGGAACGCCTTTTGAAAAACGAGCGCTTGACGATGTTTCCGTAGGATTTGAAGCCGGTAAAATAACAGGATTGATAGGTCATACCGGTTCAGGCAAATCTACTTTAGTTGGCTTGCTTAACGGACTTTATAAGCCTCATAGCGGAGAAGTTCTTCTTGATGGTGTGAGCATATGGACAAAACCTTCGGAAATAAGCAAAATCAGATATAAAGTAGGTCTTGTAATGCAGTATCCGGAATATCAGCTTTTCGACGAGACGGTACGTGATGATATTGGATTTGCTCCCAGAAATCAAGGACTTAATGATGATGAAATAAATCAAAGAGTTATCGATGCCGCAAGATTCACGGGTATTTCTGAGGATATGCTTGATAAGTCGCCATTTGATTTATCGGGTGGTCAGAAACGGCGAGTCGCTATTGCCGGAATCCTTGCCATGAAGCCGGAAGTTTTGGTACTTGATGAACCGGCGGCAGGCCTCGATCCTCGTGGAAGAAGAGAAATTCTCGGAGGTCTTTGCGATTATGTAAGGGAAACAGGTGTTACTCTTATTCTTGTAAGCCATTCCATGGAAGATATGGCATATTATTGTGATAATGTTGTCGTTATGAGCGACTCTAAGGTTTATAAATCTGGAACGGTCGATGAAATCTTTTCCTCGGCAGATGAACTCGAAAAGATAGGACTTGATGTACCTGTAATTTCCAAAATTTCATCGAAGCTTCGTTCTGCCGGAATCAAACTTGATGGAAAGATTTATACGGTTTCGGGAGTGCTGGAGTCGATAAAAAAAGCACTGGGAGGTAGTAACGAATGATTTCAGATATTACCTTAGGTCAGTTTTTTCCCGGAAAATCTCCGCTTCACAGATTGGATCCAAGAACTAAAATTTTGCTTGCTATTGCATTCATTGTATCTATATTTTTAGTAAGCACTCCCACTGAATTTATAATATTACTTTCGGTTGTAATAACGTTGGTTTTGTCAAGCGGAATATCCTTCAATGTTATCCTTAAAGGAATAAAACCTATAATTTTTGTTCTTATATTTACCGCTATAATAAATATTTTTATGACAAAAGGCGAGAGTGAGCCGTTACTTCAATGGTGGATATTTAAAATTTATAAAGAGGGTATAATCAGAGCTGCTTTTATGTCTTTGAGAGTTATACTTTTAATAGTAGGAACAAGTGTTCTTTTGACTTATACAACCTCACCTATATCACTAACCGACGGTATAGAGAATTTGTTGTCTCCTTTGAAAAAAATAGGTGTACCTGTTCATGTTTTTGCGATGATGATGACCATCGCATTGAGATTTATCCCAACTCTCGTGGAAGAAACAGAAAAAATAATGAATGCACAAAAATCGAGAGGAGCGGATTTTTCCAGCGGCTCGCTCATAAAAAGAGCAAAAGCTCTTATACCTCTGCTTGTACCGCTTTTTGTTTCTTCATTTAAGCGCGCTGATGAACTTGCAACAGCTATGGAATGCCGTTGTTACAGAGGAGATAAAAACAGAACTAAGTTCGTTAAGCTTGCATATAGACGTATAGACGTTCTATGGTTTATTATCGGAGCGCTGTTGCTCGGAGCTCTTATAACGCTCAAGGTGATGATTCCGAATATTGAGCAGTATATTTCTTCGGATGTTTACAATATCATATTTTACAAGCTTCAATCTTAAATTTGTGAGGGCAGACCTTATATGAAATATTTTGCTAAAATTAAATATCTTGGCACTGATTTTTGCGGCTTTCAGGTCCAGCCCGATAAGCGAACGGTTCAAGGTGAATTGTGTACCGCAATGGATGAAGCTTTTGGTGTTCCGTGCAAAGTTACCGGTTGCAGCAGAACGGATAGCGGAGTTCATGCAAATGAATTTTGTATAACCGTTGAAAACGAAGGCGGAACTATACCTGCTGAAAAACTACCGGTTGCAATAGCACGATTTCTGCCCGATGATATATCCCTAGTTTTCGCAAAAGAGTGTGATTATGACTTTCATCCAAGATATGATGCCGTTGGAAAAGAATACTTATACAGAATACTTAACACAAGAGTTCTTGATCCGTTTGAATATGGCAGAGCATGGTTTTTACCAAGGGAAATTACAGATGACGGCATATTTAAAATGACGGAAGCCTCAAAGTATATAATCGGACAGCATGATTTTTCAGCTTTCATGGCGGCAGGATCGGATACAGAGGATACTGTCAGATGTGTAACATATCTTGATATTGAAAGAAAATCAGATGTCATTGAAATCAGAATTCATGCAGACGGATTCTTATACAATATGGTAAGGATTATTGTAGGTACGCTTTGTGAGGTTGCTTTTGACCGCTTTGAGCCATTAGATATAAAAAATATAATTGAATCCAAGGATAGAACGAAAGCAGGAATGACAGCGCCCGCTGAAGGATTGTATCTCAATCGTGTTGATTACAATTTTCCAAAGATTCCATAAAATTTAAATCATATAAAAAAACTCCGTGTGGCAAAATTTCAAAAAGAGCCATTCGGAGGTTTTTTATGAAAAAAGGATATAAGTTCACTATTATATCAATATGTGTTGTTTTATTGATTTTATCGGTATTACTGCTTTTTGGTACTATATATATTGTGGACTTTTCGGATAAAAACATCGATTATGCGTACGATGAAATGCTTTTTGAAATTTCAAAGGGCAGTACGTTCACAGAATATTATGCAAATACTTTTCTTGGTAATGAGTACGAGTTCGAAAAACTTGAAAGTATCGTTTTAGGCGATAAGAAAAAACTTTGGGTATCATTAGAAAATGTAAACGATTATCTGATAAATGGCTTTATATCGGTTGAGGACAAAAGGTTTTATTCACATTCCGGTGTAGATCTTAAAAGAACATTATATGCTTTATCCAATTCGATTTTTCATTTTAAAAGCACGTTCGGAGCATCAACTATTACACAGCAAGTGATAAAAAACATCAGCGGAGACAATGAAATAACCCTAAAGCGAAAGCTGAGTGAGATAATAAAAGTCGGATCGTAGCCATGTCGTTCTGTGAGCCAA
>JAZRHO010000089.1:0-19119 GCA_045644805.1 Eubacteriales bacterium
CATGAGCTCGGGCGCATCAAGTGTATACGAGGGAAGTGACCGTGTTGGCAGTGAAGGTTATTACTGTGTAGGCGCGGTATCGAGATTTGTGACCGAGGAAGGCAAGGAGAGCAATATTTTTGTCCTGCCGAGCATTTATATCTCCGCGAACGACGCGCTTTCCAAAAAAGGCTATTCCAACCGAGATTTCCTTTATTCTGTGTTCGACAACGTTTTCGGCGTGGAAAATGTACCTTACGGCTGCTCACCTGTATACAGACGTGACGCTGTGCTTGAAAATCTTACGATGAAGTCTGCAAGACTTTATACCGCCATGATTCTTTCTATCCCCGCAATACTTACGGTCGTGGGATCGGTAATTATCATAAAGAGAAAGAACAGATAAAACAAAGAGGAAACCCCAATATATGAAAAACAATCCGTTTACGGGTAAAAGCACCCGTACTAAAATATTTACGGTCATTTCCGTTATTGCAATAGTTCTTCTTTTGCTTCTCAATATGTTTTTGACAAGCTTTACGATCTACGGTAACGGTTATATCGATCTGACTCCTGAGGGACTGTATACATTGAGAGATGTAATGGTTGATGCGTGTAAGGATATTCTATATGATGCCGACGGAAATGCAATTGATCCGGGCATAACGGTTACCTTCTGCAACGACGTGGATAAGCTTATAGATAATGCGTACACGAGAGTTGTCTATTATATGTGCGTCGCTATGTCGAAAAAATTTGATAATTTTACCGTGAACTCGGTAAATATAGACATAAATCCAACGGCAGTTGCGAAGTATAAAACAACATCTCTTACGGTCATAAAGAGCACCGATGTGATAATTTCGTGTGGCTCGAGATACAGAATTCTTTCCGCGGAGGATTTCTGGCATATCGGAAGCGAAAAGGTTGTGTCTTATGACGGTGAATACAAGCTTGCTTCCGTGATGATGTCACTGACCATGATAAATCGCCCTGTTGCGTATTTCGTTTCAAACCACGACGAAACCTACTATAATTCCGAAGATCTTGAATCTGCCGGAAGTATAGAGACTGCAGCGTTTGCCGGACTTCTTATGGAGAAGGGATTTGAAATAAAGAATATTGATCTTGCAAATCTTATAAAAGAAGCGAATGAGATAGGAGAGGAGCCGTCTATTCCCGATGACTGCATCCTGCTTATTATAAACAATCCGAGAAAGGATTTTTCTCTTGATCTTTCGGAAAACAAAAGCAGTCTCAATTCCTTTAATTACGTTTCGGAAACAGAGCTTCTCGACAGATATATGACAGAGGATCGAGGCTCAATAATGGTTGCCAAGGATTACAGAGTATCTTTGCCTAACCTTGAAGATTTTCTCAAAGAGTGGGGAATCGAATGCGAAGAGGAGCTTGTTGTTGACGAAGTTAGCTATATTGAAAACGATGAAAATACATTAACCACTATTATTGCGGAGTATGATAAAGACACTACCGGATACGGATATGCTATATACGGTGATTACGTAGACCTTGCGAGTGCTCCTATAACCGTAGTTTCGGATACCGGTTATATTACCTGCTCGTTCAATGATTCAAAGGCAAATAATGAGGCGGGAACTTATAATACGTCAAGAGTATATGCGCCTTTCCTCTATACATCATCGGATGCGCTTTATTATGCCGACGATAACGGTGACGGCATTTACGATGCTTTAGCAGTCGACAGAACAAAGACGAAAGCTGTCGCGATAGCGGCTGTTGCTGGACGTCAGATGCTTGACGGAGATAACGGAAACCGTTATTATTCGTACGTTTTTTGTGCCGCAAGTGCGTCGTTCTTCTCAAGCGAGCTCATAGGCAACTCCTCGTATGCGAATTACGATGTAATGTCTGCGCTTGTTCAGAATATAGCGCGTCTTGAGCGTTATGCGGATGAATCTCTTGGCGGTCTTTCGGTAAACAATTCAAACTCTTTCCTCGGAAAAGTTCTTGTTGATACCGAGCTCAAGGAAGAGGACACTGCCATTTACGAATGGTCAGAGAGTGTAAAAAAGAATGTACTCACGAGAACACTTTACGGTCTTTCAACATGGGAAAAGGTTGTGTTTACCGTTATAATAGCTATTGTTCCTGTGGCTGTTGTCATTGTTGGAATAGTAGTTTGCGTTAAACGTAAATATCTATAAGGAGGCGGCTTTTAATGAAGGTTATAAAGAAAAAGATGAAAAAGCCGCTGATAATCGCAATTCTTGCAGCGGTGCTTGCTGTGCTTATAGGAGCGGCGCTCATAATAAACGCGGTAATAAAATCGCAAAACAGCGGCGGCGGTGATACAACATCCAAGCCTGAGGTCGATGAATCAATCGGTGAGTCGATATATGCTAATTCGCCCGTTGCATATCCGCAAGCAGAGCGAGTTGATATGCGGTGGATAGAGATAAGCGGCGGAAACGTGGGGAACGGATACGGATTTGTATGGGATTCCGACTATAGCACGCTTGCTTTATACAGATTGGACGAGTTAAAAAATGTTCAAGCTTATTATCCAAGCATACTTTACCAGAATTTTTCTGACACCGATTATGAAGATCTTTATGCGATAGATTCAAGCGGCGGTTATAATATGCCGAAGCTTTATTATCTTTGCTCGGGCATAGGAACGGTGTATTTTAACAATAAATTTGAAATTTCCAAAGATCCTCTGGTTCGTCGGGAGGAACTTAAGGTATACGGTCTTTCGGAATCGGATTCTCCTATAAAGATAAGATTCAGATATGACGCTGACGGTGTAGATGAAGACGGGCAGGATGAAGTCGAGGATTATGTATATCATGAGCTTACCATAGGAAATCAGCTTATATCCGGTGCCGGATATTACTTCATGGTAGACAACAGAGATTATGTTTATACAACGAACAGTACATATTTCGGCTATGCCTTTTTGAATTACACAGACTATATCAATCCTATGCTGGTTGCTGCGGGACTTGCGTCTGATAACGCTTTTGAGCCGTATCTTACAACGGATTACCATCAGTGGAAAAACACGGTTTATGACAATGACGGCTCAAAAGAGGGTGAAACTGCAGACAAAGTAGAAAAGGATTCAACTGTTGTTGTGAAGGGAGACGTTTATACGCCAAACCCAAAAGAATTTGACAACAACGGATATACAATCGGTAAAAATCAAACCCTTTCGTTTGATATGAAGGCGCTTGCCAGTATAAAGAGCAACAAAAGCCTGATAAACGCTCTTACGAATTCTTACGTAGGATCGCTTGCGAATTCTCTTTGGGTAACAGTTTTCTCCTATACGAATGAGATAGCCTTTGCCGGTGAAGGCGAAACCGTATATACCTATGATATATACAAGGTTGACGCAATACTTACCGACGGTGCGGATATTACAGAAGAGGGAACTCTTGTCGGAGAAAACAATATTATAAGAGTTTCTTTTAAGCGCTTTGTAAACGGCGATGGAGCCTATGAAAACACGAGACACGGTGTCATCGACCTCTCGTCGAATCTTATTCCCGAAGAGGCAAAAGAGGCGCTCCGGAAAATGAAAATCGGAGAGTCCCCCGAGGAGCGTGTTCGTTTTGACATAGCTTACACCGAGGAAAACTCGGTTAAAATCGAAGGAGCTGTCGTTATAAGCGACATACTTTATATACAGAATGCAGAAACCTATGAGACTCTTGAAAAGGTAGTTGACGGAGCAGTAGTCGGATACAAATATTATTTCATCGTTGACGGTAGAAAAGTTGAGGGAACAACATCGGGAACGGTAGAAATAGTTGAGGATATGACGGCTGACGATAGGCTTATAGCCGAAGCTCTTATGGGAAGAACTGTCGGAGAAAATTATGAAATAGCAGTTGACATTGATTGCTATTGCGAAGCGGTTGCATCGTTTGTTGCATACGAAATAAAATCAATCGAATATTTTGTAACAAAAGAGCTTATCGTTGCTTTTGAGTACGTTCAAGCATCTGAGCGTGATCCTTATTACGGTGAGTCCTTCTATAAGAATACCATGGATAATCAGTATTCCATTTACGCGCTGAATGCATCCTCGTGCGAAGCGGTAGTGAGAATTCTCGGCGGTCTTCTTGAAAATGCGACCTCCTCTGACGGTCTTATAGGAAGCTCGGTATACGACATAAATATAACTCCAGAAAAGCTTAAGGCTTTGGGACTTTATGCGAATACTATTTATTTCGAGCTGCCAAGATACATTACAACCGTAACAACGGGAGCAGCTACGGGCAACGTAGAGGACTATCTCACAAACCTTGACGATTATTCTTACTACGGAACTATCGGCTTCACTCTTTATATAAGCGATGCCGATCCCAAAACGGGCACCCGTTATATTGCTTCGGATCTTTACGACGTTATAGCTGTCATAGATGCGGAAAACTTTATATTCCTTGACCAGACTTTCGTTGACTTTTACGCAAGACGTAATCTTGTTATCACGGACATTTCCAACGTAAGCGAGATCAAGATGGAATTTGCTATGAGCGACTTCTACGGAACGTTCGTAAGCAAGCTTCAGCACAACTGGCGTTGGGTATATAACGGAAAGACCTACCTTAAGGAGAATCTTACTGCCGAGCAGCTCGCACTCGCTGTTGAAACCGACTTCATTCAGGTAATCCAGTCATGCAAAGGCGAATGCTCTGATACCGAGCTTGGAAAGTTCCTTAAAGAAAACGGATACAGCGCTATAAGCCTTTATGAATTCTATGACAAAGAGATGGTTGAGGGTGATTCGCTTGGTACGGAGCACTTCAAGGAGTTCATAGAGACGCTGTATTACACATTCTATGAAGGAAGCTTAAGCGAAGAGGAGCAGTTTGCGAATTCCGAGCTTGTTACGAGTGAACAATTCCTTATGAGAATGACTATCAAGCTCGAAGAGGTGGAGAATTACAAATACTATTACGCTTATGAGTTTTACAGAATCTCAGATAGACGCGTGATGGTTAGACTTTATAAAGTCGATGTGACAACAGGGGAATTTGCAGATGAGCCTGTGAGTGATTTTTACATTTCCACATTCGCATATAAAAAGTTGGTTTATAAGTATATGGGTATCCTTAATAAAAAGGATATCGATAACGACGTGGCGTATTCTTAAAGACCGATTGATTGAATAAATGCAAATCTTTTCGTAAAATATAAATAAAATTAAATATTTTTCAAAAAAGATTTGCATTTTCAAAAGTAATGTGTTATAATAGTCTGTGCATGGTATGTAAAAAGGAAAAATTTACAAATCTGCGTTATCAAATTAAGTTTATTATATATAGAGAAAGAGAAAAGACTATGAAAAAAAGAATTATCAGTTTTATTCTTGTCGTGGTAATGGTTGCTCTCTCGCTTACAAGCTGCGGATACAGCTTGGCTGAGGAGGATCTTACTCAGTACGCTTCCTTTAATTCCGAGGCTTTTGCGGAAATATTCAAGAGCGTTGAAGTTGAAGACGGCGATTTTACGAGCGATGAGGCGATAAGAGTAAAGAAGGTTGAGGATTCTATCTACCAGCTTCTTATTTCCGCTGCAGGCAGCACAACTCTTACAGACGGAGATGTTGATGAAAACGACGTTTTAACTTATTGCTATTATGCTACCGTAGTTAAGGACGGAGAGACCGTTGTTGTAAGCGCATCGACAATGAACTCCAAAAATTCTGTTAAGGCAGAGTTCGGTTATACCGATCTTAAAGAGCTTTCCGCTCTCAATAAGGCTATCAAAGAAGAGATAGTTAAGATTCCTGACATTAAGGGATATATCTACGCAACGAAGACATCCGGAACTATTGCTAACGGTAATACTGCTTATATTTCTTATACATCAACTGTTGTTGGAAGTGAGAATAACACTAAGTACACAAACGTTAAGGTTACCGTAGGCGCAGATAACGGCATTCATCAGCCTGTTGTTGACAAGCTTCTTCTTTCAGAGGCTAAAATAGGCACTGCTATTGACGCTTTCAAGAATTCAGATGAAACTCTTGAATACTCCAATGCAACAGTTAACTGGGTAGTAAACGAGATTACCGACGGCGATGCAACCAAGCTCCCAGAAGCTGTTAAGGTTGAGGTTACGCTTACCGCATCTTCTACGTTTACCGGTGTTGACGCATCAGAATACAAGCTTGCCGCAGGAGACAAGGTGACCTATTACGTATATCCTGTTTCTTACGTTGCCGTAGAAGATTTTACGGCAGAAACCACAGTAGCTACCCTTCTTGTAAGCAATCTTACCAAGGAATCTCTTGATTGCTTTGCAGAGTGCGAAGCTCTTATAAATGATTATACCGCTAAAAAGGAAGCGTACAACAAGGCTAATTCTGAGTATGAAGAGCTCAAAAAGAAAGACGATGCTTCCGAAGAAGATATTGCTGCAAAGTCCTCTGCCGCAGAGACCGCAAAGGGCGAAAGAGATGCTGCACTTGCAGCTCTTGTAGCAGGAGCAGGAGCAGAGAATATCGTTACTCAGTACAAAGCAGATGTTTACGATTCTCTTCTTGAGGCTTATAATTCTGAAATTAAACTCAATCTTGCTGCCGCTGTTTGGGAAGCAATGGAGGCAAACGTTACCGTAAACGATTGCCCCACCAAGCTTATTCGCGAGATGTACGAGATACTCTATGAAAACCATGAATATACCTTCTATACCAGCGAGCCGGAAGATACGGACGATGAGTCGCCTTATAAAGCTCATGGTGGAAGCTTCGAGTCATATCTTGCTGAAAAGACAAACACTCAGGGTCAGAATCACCAGGCTGCAAAAGACGTTTTGTGGGCTGAAGCTAAAAAGATCGTTGCCGAAATGATAGTAGTTTACTACGTTGCGGGCGAATATGACCAGCTTGTTGACAAGAAGGCGGAAAAGGAATTCAAAAAGACGGCGGAATATAAGACCTATGAGGCATCTCACGGTGAATTAAATGCTCTTACCGCTCATCAGTTTGATATTCTTATGGATTACTTCTTGACTGAAAAGACTGAGGGCGAAGAAACTGTAAAGAACGAATCCGGTGTTATTCAGTATGAGAAGTTTGCAAGTGTTACTCTTGTAAAAACAGAAAAGAAATAATACGTTTTAAAAGACAACGGGGTTGCTGCGACCGAACGCCGCAGCTCCGTTTTTTATTAAATTCGATAAATATACCGAATTTTTATAGTCACGAATGAAAAAATAATTTACTTCAAAAGAAATGGTAATGTTTATGAAAGAAGTATATTTGTACACCGACGGAGCATGCCGCGGAAACCCGGGAAGGGGAGGATGGGGCGCAATCCTCGTTTACGGAAAGCATGAAAAGGAACTCTGTGGAGGAGAGCGTGAAACAACCAATAACAGAATGGAGCTGACTGCTGCTATTGAGGGACTTGCCGCTTTAAAGGAACCTTGCTCCGTAACTCTTTATTCCGATTCCAAATATCTTATAGACGCTTATGAGCAAGGCTGGATATATGGATGGGAAAAGGCAGCATGGCGCGCAGGGAAGGTTAAAAATCCCGATCTTTGGCAAAGGCTTCTTGAGCTTACCAGGATACACGAGGTCAGCTTCGTTTGGGTAAAGGGACATAACGGCCATGAGTATAACGAACGCTGCGATGCGCTTGCTACGGCATATGCCGATTCATTTGTTGATTAAGGAGTATTTTCGTGAAAGCTAATAATATAAAGGTGGAAAGAAAAAAAGAAATATTGGTAAAAAACAGCAAAGAAGGGCCTTTTGCGCATTTTGTTTTTGGTAGGTCGCTTGTTGCTTTGCTTATATTGTTTGCCGTCGTTCTTTCATTTGCAAGCTGTAAAAATCAAAAAAGGCTGGATTATATTAACGATCCGTTAGATTCGTACATAGATATAAAGGAAGAAGATTACAAGGGACTTAATATAGTTATTGACGTTAACGTGCCTACCAAGGAGCTTGACGTTGAAAATCATATCCTGAAGCTTATTTCCAATACGAAAAGCCCAAAGCCTCTTTACGATGCGTTTTACCAATATGATATACCAGTTAAGGCAGGAGATAAGGCATATATATATTATGCCGGATATGAGCTTGACGAAAACGGAAACCGAAAGGAAATAGCCTCTCTTACCAATTATGCATATTACACGGAGAGCGGTTATTATATGTCTAATAAGCCTTATACGTTGTTCGTCGGAAGCGGAGATGACAATTTTGCTCCGGGATTTGAGCTTTCGCTCATTGGAGCTGTTCCTTCAAATGACGTCGACTTTTCTGCAAACGTTGCCGGCGTGGTCCAAGAGGGAGACGTGGTTTATCTTGAGGCAAGCTATGTTGCCGAAAATGGAATTTTTTACGACAGAGCAAATATAAGAATTGATTTGTCGGACGAGAACGTTGAAAAAGTCTGGGGAAAGGGAATTTATGAGCTTCTCCGCAGCACGGCCATCGGGCAGACATGTGCTACCCGTTCCGAGCTTCAGACGGAAAAAGGCAAAATAATATATACGGATTTGAAATTGAATTATACCACCTCATGCGAGGGCGAAGGGAATGCCAATGTTGTAAAGGTCACTTATCCCTACGATTGGAACGATGAATCTCTCAGAAACAAAACCGTTTATTTTGATGTTTTTCTTGAAAAAACACTTTGTTATGAAACCAAAGAATTCAATGATGATTTTGTGAAAAACGTTATCGGAATGTCTGAAGACGACCTTGCGATATATGAGGGAGAAACGCTTGTATCCAAGTACAAGTCATATTATCTTTCGGTCCTTATGGAAAAATATAAGGATCTTTGCCGAGCGAGAGCGGAAGAGCTTCTTTGGACAAGCATAAAGAAAAACGCAAAGTTCACACAGCTCCCGGAATATGAATATAACATTCTTTACAGCATCACGTACAATTCATATAAAAACGAATTCATCGCAATGAGTGAGGCGGGCAACACTTATTACACAGAGCTTGATGATTATATTGCATCCGAGCTTGGTATTGGAGAAGAGGATGATGTTGCTGAGGCGTTGAGAAATTCTGTAAAGGATGAAATTTACGAAAAACTAATATTTTACAGCATTTTGAAAAATGAAAACCTGCTTCCAAAAACAGACGAAGAATTTCAGATTATTTATAACACCGAGCTTGCGTTGGATTATGAGTATTACATTAATTACTGCGGGGAAATCGGTGAGGAAGTTGAGTACAAGACGGTAGAGGAATACGAAGCATTCATTATAGACTACTACGGAGAAGCCTTTTATATAGACAGCGTGTATTATAATTATACAATTTCCAAGGTGCTTGAGATGTCAAATCTTGTTTATTCCGAAACGTAAATTGTTTTAAATAAAAATCCGGCTCAAAGGATTCGTGTTCCCGCACGGGAGCAGCCTTTGAGTCGGATGTTATTTTTTATTTTTATCTTATCATTTTTAAAATTTGAAGCTTATAAGACGAATTCGGATCTTTAAAGTTTCCAAAAGTGAGATTTCCGGCAAATGCACGCTCATAGTATGCGGATGCTCGTGATCTATCACTTCTCGGAACTCCGCGTCCGAATTCATAAAGACAGCCAAGCGTGTAAAGAGCTTTCGGATAAGCGAGAGATTCAAAGGAAGAAAGAAGCTTTATTGCCTCGGAGTACTTTTTCATGTATATAAGCCTCATCGAGGTAGAATAAAGAGAGCGAACCATCTTTTTCATTCTTCTTCGATAAAGCAGGTCAAGCTCTTTTGCTGCCGAGGAAATGCCTGCATTTTGCGCATACTTCAGATGCTTAAGAGCATTTCTGTATGAAAATTCAGTTCCGAAGCCTCTTGAATAGCAGAGTCCGACAGAATACGAAGCTTCAATGTTTCCTGCATCTGCCGCGCTTTTAAACCAAAAGAATGCGCTTGCTCGATCGGCTTCCGTTCCAAATCCCGATGCGTAGCATTTTGCTAAAAGCACCATTGCGCGCGCGTCTCCCATTGCCGAGGCAATCGCGGCATTGCGGAATGAAGCAAAAGCTTCCTCTTTTGTAACACTGCCCTTTACGTTTATTGTTTTGTATGCGTCAAGGTAGTAATTTTCACGTATCATCTTTATTTTATCAGCTTTTTCTCTTGCTGATGATGAACCGCCCGCAGCGGAGAGCTCGTAAAGCTCGAGTGCTTTTTGAATGTTTTTTTCCGTGATGCTACCGTCGTGATAAATATCCCCAAGCTTTTCGTATGCGTCGGTATATCCAAGCTTTGCGGCCAGGGTGAAATATTCCATAGCTGCACACGGGTCCTTATCAAAGTGTTTTCCGCTGACAAACTCCTCACCGAGATATATCGCCGCGGCAGGATTTCCGCCTGTTATACTCGCGTCAAGATATTCTTTTGCTTTTGATATGTTTTGCTCGCATCCCTTACCCTCGGTGAGCATTATTCCCAGTGCGGTCAGTGCGTTAATGCTTCCTGCATGAGCAAGCGCTGACGTAAGATAAAATTCTGCGGTTTCAAACCCAAGATCTCTGGCTTCCAATGCGAGCGTGCGCAAATATGCTTGATAATCGGGGAAGCTGAGTTTTGGAGGTTCTGCCGCGCGGACAGAACGGAGCTTGTAAGCAAGCTTTATTGCGCTTATTGGCGGAATTATCATCTTGTCAAGATACCATTTTGCATGAGAATCATTTTGAGGAACTCCGATTCCGCCACTCCATCTCTTTGCCATGTTTACGATTGAGTCGGTATCATCGCAAGCGGCAGCAAGGGCATAGTAATATGAAGCTATATCCTCTCTTCCTTCTTGGGAAAAGAGCTCTGCCGTTTCGGGGTATGAGTCTATTGATCCCAATACGGATGAATAACGAAGCCAAAAGCTTGCAGCCGTTTCGCTCATTCTGCCGACAAGACGCGAATATCTGTAAGCTGAATATGAATCGTTATCCAAAGCAGCAAGATAATAGTAATTCATAGCGGTATCAATATCTTTTAGCTGATATTCTCCGCGTTCCATAAGCTTGGCATACTCACGCCTTGATTCGGTATCTCCGCCGTCAGCAAGCAATCTGCGGCAGGTGTGGATTTTTGCGGCGTTTTTCTTGCTTATAGCTATTTCCAGTTCTCTTGCGGTGAGGTCCATGTCCTCTTTATCTATAACAGGCTTTGTTCCGCACACGGGACATGCACCGCCTGTATATTCGTATTTATATTGACAATGCTTGCATTTAATCAATTTACAGATGTTCCTTTCGTTTTGAGGTTAAATAAAACATGAAATAAATAAGATTTATTTCGACATACTTTTTATATATTTTACAACAGCCAAAAAGTTTTGTCAATATATAAATATTTAAATCTCCGCAGGGTAAAATAAAAGCATCCTCATGAAAGGAGATTTTTGCATGTTCATGAAGAATGGAAAAAAGAAAACGCATCCTCTTATGGCAATAAGCATAGGAGCAATGGCGATTTATGGAGCATATAGTGTAGTGCATTGTGCGAAGGAAGCTTGCGTGGAAAAAGGTCAAATGCTAACAAAAGTTTTCAAAAAGAAGGAAAAATGCACTGACACCGAGAAAGAAAACCCGACAGCCGAGGCATAAATAAAAAGAGAAAAAGACGCATTTGTAAATGCATCCGGGCTTGAATCACATTTGAATTTATATTTTCATATAATGAAAGTAGCCGTAAGAGAACATTGTGTATTTAATTCTCTTATGGTTAGGCTAAGGCTGCTTTTTTAAAACGTCATCTGCGGCAAAGCTTTTTGTGCTTGCCGCAGTAAAGAAAGATGTGATTCTTATGAATGTTAATACTTACGGTAAGGACGTAAGATTGAAATATTGCCGCGAGTATATTCTTCGATTGCTTCATGATTTTTCGGGAGATATAACGCTTTTGCCGATTCCGTCCACGAAAGACGGTGTAAGCGTATACGGCACAGGCGAAAGTCTTATGCAAGTATGCAATTCCATGCGAGCGGGAGATGCTTTGGTTGGTTACGAGATTCCACGTCAGATGAGAGAGACGCTTTCAGACGAGGGTGTTCTTACAATTGATGTGGCGCACGACGAAAGGTTTTTGCTCGATAACGCAAAGCTTACCGCTGACGGTACTGTCGGAAGAATACTTACCGAGCACGATTCAGCTCCCGAAGACCTGAAAATAGGTGTTATAGGCTATGGAAGGATAGGTCAGAGTCTTTTGAATTCGCTTTTGTTTTTTGGTGCGAATGTAACTGTTTTTACATCAAAACGCGAGGTTAGACATGACCTTTGTATGCTTGGTGTATCCGGTGTTGATTCGCTTTCATTTGACACGGATAGCGTTCTTGAGACATTTCATGTTTTAGATATCCTTATCAACACCGCTCCGTCAAAGCTTATACCCGAAAGTGCTGTGGAAAGTCTTAAGAGCGTGCGTATAATAGAACTTGCTTCGGGCGACAATATGCCCCCTCAGCTTTATTGCGAGCGTTTTGCGTCTGTGCCGGCGCTTATGTATCCCAAAAGCGCCGGCAAGGCTCTTGCCGGGGCCGTTATCCGTATGTTGGGATTCAACGAGCTTAATCTATAACTTTTGAAAGGAAAAAGACATTATGATTGGTTATGCTTTTTGCGGTTCGTTTTGTACTCTTTCCGATTCGCTCGGCGCTTTGCGCGTTCTTTCTGATTCGGGATATGAGATACAGCCAATAATGAGCGAGAAAACTTATGATACGGATACTCGTTTTTTTGAGAAGGAAGAATTGCGCAGCAAGGTGCGTTCTCTTACCGGAAGGCATATAATTCACACCATCAAGGATGCGGAAGTTCTTGGACCGAAGATGCCGCTTAGCGCGCTGATAATAGCACCTTGCACGGGTAATACGCTTGCTAAACTTGCGGGCGGTATCACGGATACAGCCGTTACTATGGCGGCAAAAGCGCATTTGCGTGGTGATCGACCCCTGCTTATAGCGCTGGCTTCAAATGATGCTATGGCTCAAAATCTTGGGAATATAGGCAAGCTTCTTGTTCGTAAATCGGTATACTTTGTTCCGATGCGGCAGGATGATCCCAAGAAAAAACCGCATTCGCTTGTTGCGGATTTTTCACTTATAGGCGAAGCTTTTTCTGCTATGATGGAAGGCAAACAGCTTCGTCCGTTATTTTTGTGCTAAACTTGCGTAGAAAATGTAAATATATTTTACCGCCTTTTTGAATTGACAAAAAGCTTGTTTTAATGTATACTATAAGCAAAAGTATTATGAGAACAAGGTGCGGTAAAAATGGAAAAATATATAAAGATGTTATTCACATTGCTGTCAGCCGTTCTTCTTTGTATATCATTTAACGTTGTTGCTGGAGCAAATGACACCCAAAATAGCAAAGTGGCGTATAAGGTTACATCGGCAGACGGCACGGTTACCGAATATAATGATTCAAGTACGTTCGCCAAAACAGTCAACATGAAGTATTTTTCAGTATCACTCCCAAATATACTCTATCTTTTCAGGAGCAATTTCAAGCTTGCCACCCCACAGTTTTTTCTTTATGAAAACGCGGAAGTCAAGGGTCATTTGCCCAAAACAATCGGCGGAATAACCAAACATTATAAGTTCCTTGTTATTCAACGGCTCTACAGTATCATAATAATCCTTTTCTTGTTTTCCGTATTTCAAACACAGATTTACAAACTCTGTATTGTAATATTTGATAGTTAATTTTTTTGCATTTTCAAACCAAAAAACATTAGAACCATCAAGAGAAACATCGTAGTATTTTTCTAAATGGTCAAATACTAAAACGAGTGTATTATCATCAAAGGTTGCAGTAAATGAACAATCATGCATTGGGTGGGCTTTGGAAAACAACTCGCCTTTGTCACTAAACAAAATCATTTCAGTTCTCATCACTCAATCTCCTTTGTTTAAGATAAAGTTTTATTCCATCTATATTATACCACACCTCATATAAAAAAGCAAGGGCGATTTGATTTCTCAAACCGCCCTGTTTTATTTGTTTAGAATTTCTTGTTTTTCAAGATTTCCATCGCTTCCCCGAAGCGTTGAGGAATGCTTCTGACGGAGATACGGTTACCCTTTGCTCTCATATAGATATTGAGGGCGGAATAGCTATCCCCTCGGCAACCGAAGCTACTGCTAAAACTATAAGCCTTGACCTTGCAGGATACGGAATCCGAGGTTTTAAAAAGCTAACTATTATTACAGTTCAAGCATACACAACCCTGAACGTATATTCTACAAAGCCAAATGCGTATCTTTTTGTAATAGATGAAACCAATTCGAGTAATGGCGGAGCGATTTTCTACGTTACCAAAAAATGCGGAAAAATAAATTTCGGCACTATGCTCGTTGGAGACGTGGTTTATCCGGGTTCAAATATTACAACGTTTTCTTCCAGCATGATTAATGTGCAAGGCGAGGGAACGACAGGCTTTTACGGTGACGGTGGAACTCATATCGCAAACGTGCACGATTGGAAGGGATTTATTTGCCCAAGAAACGGTGACGGTTCGATCGTTATAAAAAATTCGAACATAATACTTCAGGAAAACGGATATCCTATTTATTCTGCGGAGGCGGGCCCCACCCTTTATATGGAAAACTGCGTTATAATAAGAGCTGACGGGCAAAATAAGCCTCTGTTCCATACGTCTTACGCTGAAACTACTCTCAAGGATTGCGTAACAAATTATTCTTTGAAGTCGAATGTTGCCGTTATACCTAACACGGTTACACTGCTTGGAAATAATATTTATAGCAATGCACTCGGTATAGATACCGATATGGTTAAGGATTCGGAAGGAAAAGTTCTTGCCCGTGTAAATCATAAATATAGCTTTGTTGACGGCAGTGACAGTGTATGGTCTTACGATAATGCTGGCAGATTTGAACTTGGCAAAATAACAATCCCCGAGGGACTTCTTGTGACTTCGACCCTTACGGATGAGTCTAATACCATAGAATGTACGTGGCGATACGACGACAAGGAAGAGACAGAGATATGGCATAAGGATTATATACCCGAATATCCTGTTTCTATTCAAGGTGAAACTAAGGAAGGACTTTACAGACCGGGCTGGTATAAAATAAAAGAAGGCGATAATGTTATCTATACCGGCGGACTGTGCCTTGATTTTAATATAAAGGTCAGCGTTGAGTGTGAAGAATATTTATGCTTAAATATTTACGTACCCGAATATCTTGTTGCCGAAGCATATCTCGATTTCACTTCTATTACATTGAACGGTGAGAGCTTGGGTAAATCATCGTGGAGTTATATTGAGGTAAACGGTGAAAAATATTATAAATCATCTACGATTTCGATAACGGAGGATCCAAGCGCCCTGTTCACGTTGGTTCTGGTGTGCGAATTTGAAAACTCGACAACCGTTGAATCGGCATGGCAAATAAGTCTTCCAAAATATATTGATAAAGTATTTGAAAACCATGTGGAATACACCGTGGAAGAAATAGCGTTTGTAGAAAAGATTAAAAATGACTATCTAAGTGAATAAATAAAACACAAAGGCATATGCAAACAATTGTTTGCATATGCCTTTGTGTTTTTTGTGATATATTATATTTTTTCTACGGAAATGGTTACCAATTCTCCGTTGATATTCCATTCCTTTGCATTAGCAAGCTTTGCATTGGAAAGAATTTCGTTTGCAAGAGTATCAGCCATGATTTCTGCTTCATTGCGCTTTGCAATAGCTGAAATTTTATCGTTTCCTTCAAAGGCGATACGGATATTGTCCATAACCTCAAATCCGGAATCCTTTCTCATGGTTTGAATTTTGGAGATTATCTCTCGAACGTTGCCCTCTTCTATAAGTTCGGGAGTAAGGTTTTTATCGATAACAACAGTTACTCCGCGATCGGAAAGGGATTCAAAGCCTTCCATTTTTGTCATTTCTATAAGAAGGTCTTCCTTTGTAAGTGTTGCAACAGTCTCTCCTAAATCAAGAGAGATCTCGCCCTTTTGCTCAAGCTCATCCATTGCCGCGTTTCCGTCGAGTGTTGTAAGTGCGTTTTTGATAGCGCCAAGGTACTTGCCGTATTTAGGTCCTACCGTACGAAGCTGCGGCTTGAACGAATAGGTTGTGAAGCCTCTTACATTGTCTGTAAATTCGACCGATTTTACATTCAATTCTTCAGCAATAATGCTTATGAAGCCCTCGTCCGGCTTTTTATCCGCTTTAACGTACATTTTTGACACGGGTTGTCGGTTTTTGATGCTTGCTGCATTTCTGCACGCACGTCCGAGAACAACAACCTCAACGACCTCGTCCATATTTTCTTCAAGAGATTTGTTTATAAGAGACTCGTCGCACACGGGGAAGTCGCAAAGATGAACTGATATAGGAGCATTTTTATCGACCGAACAGACAAGATTTCTGTAAATATCCTCTGTCATAAACGGAATAAGGGGAGCGGAAAGCTTTGCTATTGTAACAAGACATGTATAAAGCGTCATATACGCATTCACCTTGTCTTCCGGCATATCCTTTACCCAGAATCTTTCGCGGCATCTGCGCACGTACCAGTTGGAAAGCTCGTCGACAAGGTTTTCAAGCACTCTCGTTGTTTCTACGAGCTTATATCCTTCCATGTAACTGTCAACAAGCTTTACTGCGGTGTTGAGCTTTGAAAGAATCCACTTATCCATGACGGTAAGCGTGTTTTTGTTAAGGGTGTATTTTGTTGGGTCAAATCCGTCTATATTTGCATAAAGAACGTAGAATGCATAAGTATTCCATAGTGTACCCATGTATTTGCGCTGTCCCTCAATTACCGCATCTCCAAAGAAGCGGTTGGGAAGCCAAGGTGCGGAATTCGAGTAGAAATACCAACGTATAGCATCAGCACCGTATGCATCCAGAGCTTCGAACGGATCAACCGCATTTCCTTTGGATTTTGACATTTTTTGCCCGTCCTTATCAAGCACGTGGCCGAGAACGAGAACGTTTTTATAGGGAGCTTTATCGAAAATGAGTGTTGATATAGCCATGAGCGAGTAGAACCATCCGCGAGTCTGGTCCACACCTTCGCTTATGAAGTCCGCAGGGACCTGCGACTCAAACATTCCCTTATTTTCAAAGGGATAGTGCCACTGAGCAAAGGGCATAGAGCCTGAGTCAAACCAGCAGTCTATAACCTCGCTTACTCTCTTCATTTCGCCACCGCATTTTTCGCACTTAATAGTTACAGCATCTATGAAGGGGCGGTGAAGCTCTATGTTTTCAGGACAATTATCTGACATACTCTTGAGCTCTTCTATTGAGCCGATAGCATGCTTGTGACCGCAATCGCAAACCCAGATGTTAAGAGGAGTGCCCCAATATCTGTTACGTGAAAGACCCCAGTCCTGAATGTTTTCAAGCCAATCTCCGAAGCGTCCCTTTCCTATGCTTTCGGGTATCCAGTTTACCGTGTTGTTATTACGGATAAGGTTATCCTTGACCTCGGTCATGCGGATAAACCACGTATCGCGCGCGTAATATATAAGAGGAGTGTTACATCTCCAGCAGTGAGGATAGTCGTGTTCAAATTTAGGTGCGGAGAAGAGCTTGCCCATCTTATCAAGGTCTTCGAGAATTTTTGGATCGGCTTTTTTAACGAAGATACCTGCATAAGGCGTATCAGCGGTCATTTCTCCCTTACCGTCAACGAACTGAACGAACGGAAGATCATACTTCTTTCCTACCTTGCTGTCGTCTTCACCGAAGGCAGGCGCAATATGAACAATACCTGTACCGTCGGACATAGTGACGTAGCTGTCGCAAGTGACGAAGTGAGCGTCCTTTCCTGTTTTCTTCACGTATTCGCCGGTAAAGTCAAAGAGAGGAACGTAATGACGTCCTTCAAGAGAAGAGCCCTTCATTTCCTCGAGTATTTCGTAAGCCGCTACACCTTCTTCTTTTGAAAGAGGAGAGAGAACGCTATCAAGAAGAGCCTTTGCCATGTAATACGTATATCCGTCTGCCGCCTTAACCTTGCAATAAGTGTCTTCGGGGTTTACGCAAAGTGCAACGTTTGACGGAAGAGTCCAAGGCGTTGTTGTCCATGCAAGGAAATAAGCGTCTTCGTCAGCGCACTTAAAGCGTGCGACCGCAGATCTTTCCTTGACTGCCTTGTAACCCTGAGCGACTTCGTGAGAAGAAAGAGGAGTACCGCAGCGAGGGCAATAGGGAACTATTTTGAAGCCCTTATAGAGAAGTCCTTTGTCAAATATTTTCTTGAGTGCCCACCACTCTGACTCTATGAAGTCATTTGTATATGTGATATAAGGATGCTCATTATCTACCCAATAGCCGACAGTGCCTGAGAAGTCTTCCCACATTTTCTGGTAATTCCATACTGATTCCTTACAATGAGCAATAAACGGCTCAAGACCGTAGCTCTCTATCTGATCCTTGCCGTCAATGCCGAGCTTCTTTTCGACCTCAAGCTCGACGGGAAGACCGTGAGTATCCCAGCCTGCCTTACGGAGTACGCGAACTCCTTTCATAGTGCGGTATCTCGGAACAGCGTCCTTTATAACTCTGGTAAGAACGTGACCGATATGAGGCTTTCCGTTTGCGGTCGGAGGACCTTCGTAAAACGTGAAGTTTTCCGCTCCTTCTCTTATCTCAAGGCTTTTTTCGAAAACGTTGTTTTCTTCCCAGAAGCGTCTGGTTGCCTTTTCTCTTTCGACAAATCCGAGATTAGAGGAAACCTTTTCATAAATTTCTTTCATATAAAGACTCCTTTTAGGAAATTTTAAAATTCTAAAAACAAAAATCCCGTTTCGCATAAGAAACAGGAATATACCACCGTATTTACATATCCATCAATATGTGCTCGGTTACGCAGAGCACGCGGTAAGGCATTACTCGAATTCTTTCACGCCTACAGCTCGGAAGTGATTTTCACAGAACGAATACTTGCTATCGGGATTTCACCGTCCCCGACTCTCTGTAAGCTTTCAATCGCAGCTACTGTCTTCGTCACAGCTTTTTTGTATATATTATAACTAAATGGAGAGATAAAGTCAAGTATTATGACTAAAAAATAAATTAAAAGGAGAAAAATTCATAATAATCTGCATCTTCTTTAGCGCAGTCGAAGCCTTTTATTTTCGAGTGCTTGCTTGCAAACAGATGGGCACGAATCATATTTAACAA
>JAZRHO010000090.1:0-29126 GCA_045644805.1 Eubacteriales bacterium
CCCACCCGTGTTAGGTAATGATGAATATTATTCTTATGCATTCTTCGGTTGGGATAAAGAGGTTACAATTGCCACGGGTGACGCTGTGTATACAGCTTTGTACTCAAAAACAAGACTTGTTGTTGACACGGATACCGGTGGACTTAAAATTTCGGCTTCAATCAAAAAATTGCTTGTTATCGGCATAATAGCCATAGGTGTATTCTTCCTTTCGGTTTCATCTCTTGTAGTACTTATAGTGATACGCCGCAAAAAGAGAAAAAACGCAATTAAAAGACGAAGAAACGCGACTCTGAGCGCGGATGATGAAGGAAACCCGGAAGATAAAAAAATCAGTAAAATCACCTAGGATAAGAGCCCAAAATTAAAAAAATAAGGTTTTTATGTATTATTTTGGCAAAAGGTCTTGATTTTGTCTGCACGACATGCTATAATTTACCCATAGTATATATTATTTCCTTATTTATGCGCGCGCTCCGGTGTGCGTGCTAAAAGTAAATTTATATGAGGTGAGAAAATGAAAAAAATCAGCTTGCATGCAAGGATAGCAGTTGCGTTGCTTATGGCGGTGATAATGATATTCAGTGTCATTGCCGTTACAGCATTCGCGGCTTCATCCGATGATAGCAACGTTATCGCGGGCGGAGAAGGCGCATGGTATACGCTTTCGACGGGCGTTAACGAGAACGGGCATAAGAAAATAAGCGTTCTCGTGAATCCCGAATTGCTCTACGATAGGATTGCTTCTACCGAGGATATTACCAAGGACGAGGTTAAGGCCTTGATAAATGAGATTGTCGCAAAAGTTTACGGCTATGCTATGGATAAGGTGACTTCGTCGTTCGGTGGAGTTATCGGCTCTGACGATACGGCATCTGCCGATATGGTATTTGAGCTTGTAGCCAATAACGCTACCGATTTGTCTGCGCTTAAGGCTCTTGCGGAAAAGTATATCAAGGAATATACCGACTATGAGTCGCTTGATGAAATTCTTGAGGATAAGGATAAGATGGCTGATGTTATCGAATCCGCAACCCAAGAGGGCGATTTCAAGGATGCTATAACTTCGGCGGCTACCGACTTCGTCTCTGCTTATATTACCGTTTCCGGAAATACCAATACCGATGCGCTCAAGGCAGAGGTTAATGATATGATTTCCGCGGCTCTCGATAAGGTTTACGAGAATGAGCCCGACGCGGCAGAGAAGGTTGATGAGCTTAAAGGAAAGCTTAACGTTGTAGTAGACGAAAGCTTCGAAAGCTCGAAGCAGTATACGTTTGAAGAGCTTCTTACTTTTGTTTATTCAAACCTTGAAGCTGTTACTCTCGGTGGAGAGACTATATTTGCTGACGGCACGGTTAATCCTTCCGGCATTAAGAACGTTCTCATGACTATTCCCACTCCCTATGAGATGAAGGATTGGGCAGCCGAGGACTTTGAAAGCCTCCTTTGCTACGAGCTCGGTGTTGAATTCAGCTTTGCTGATTTTGCAGTAGAGGTCGAGGTAGGTCTTGAGCTTGATGATGGCGCTTGCGAAAAGGTTAAGGCCGTCATGGCTATTATTGCAAACCATATAGATGTATCGGTTGCCAATAATGACGGTGTATATTCAATTGCAGTTGAGCTTAAAGTTCCCGACGAGTTTGCCGCGCTTACACTCAAAGCACTTAAGAGCGGTAAGATAAGCGACGGTCTCAAAAATAAAGTGTTCAACGCTCTCGGCAAGGACGGCGAGGATGTTGAAACGTTCATTGCAAATCTCACCCTTGACGATATAATTGAAGCATTTGAAAGAACAGGATATGGAGCCCTTACGGTTTCCGATGTTATTGAAATACTCGGTCTTTCCGATTATTCCGGCATTCTTGACGCGGAATTCATAAAGGACTACGTTGATATAAATAACGTTTCGGGTGACGATCTTGTAGCGCTCGTTGAAAGATACAGAGAATATTTCGATATTGCTCAGGATGCTCTTATCAGAATTCTTAACAAAGTTCCCAATAAATTTATGGATAATACTCTCTCCTCTATCTACGAGGGTGATGGTGTGTTCTATGTACGCGAGGATGCAGAGATAAACGTTGAAGACGTTCTCACAATGGCGGTAAACAACGTTCCCGATTTCCTCGTTAATGAGCTTAAATCCCGTTTCCCCGGATATGCGGATGAAATCGATGAACTTCTTCAGAAGAGTGAAAAGCTTCCCGGATACGTTGCATCGTTTATCCCCGAGGATTATAAGACGGTTGTTGTAGACGTAGCGGTTAAGGTTGAATTCCTTGATGTATACAAGGTTGAATACAGAAACGCTGACGGTACTCTTAACCGCGAAGGATTTCTTCCCGTAGGTGCTGACCTTACCATGTTTGGCGGTGATACCGAATGGATAGCGGTTGATGAGAACGGCAATCTTTATACGGATATGGTAATGCCCGAGTGTGACATTGTTCTTTATCCAAAGGATTCCTTCACCGTAACAGGCTCCGAGAATATTGAAACTGTTTACGATAAGGATACAGAGTACAGTGTATCCGTTGATGCGGTTTGCCCCTTCGGCGAGGATATGCTTGAGTATCAGTGGTATCTTGAAGACGAACCGATAAGCGGTGCGACCGAAAGCACGTACGGCGGTATTAAGAACGTTTTAGATAGCGGTACGTATAAGTGCGTAGTTACCGTAAAGGGTACCAATATCAGTAAATCTGCAGAGGTTTCGGTTGATATTGATCGTCAGCAAATCGAATTTCCTTATTTGTACTGGAGATGGATGTCCTGGGAAAGACTTGAGTTTGAATATAACGGTAACCTTCATACGGTAAATATCACCGGAGTTCCCTCCGAGTGGGACGGTATAGTTTATTATGTTGTTGAAAACAATACGGCAACCGATGCTGGTGAGTATACCTTAAACTACAGGTTTGAAATACTTGATAAGGACAACTATTGCTTCATCAGTACCCGTCAAGGCTTCGAAGTCGACTCTGACGGAATAATCACCGGAACAAAAGCATGGAAAATAACTCCTAAAGCACTGCAATTGCCGAACAATGCTTTCGAGTGGAATGATGACGGACTTGTATACGACGGTACTGAAAAGACCGTAGAAATCACTAACATTCCCGAGGATTGGAACGGAAAGGTTCGTGTTGATTACGAGGGAAATGTAGGAACCAATGCCGGTAATTACAGAGCAGATTTTACATTCACTATTACCAATAGCAACTATTGCTTTTACAAATTCTCTGATGGCACAATAATAAGTACCATCGGTGATTGGGAAAATTGGTCTATTGCGCAAAAGTCCATAGATCTCAGCGAGGTTAAATGGGCATGGACTGACGGCACGAATTCCGGTGATTATACATCAAATACAAAGCTTGTTTATAATCCCAACATTACTTACACGGTAGCTCTCATAGGACTTCCTTCCGAGTGGGCAAATAAGGTAACTGTAAGATATAGCAATAATAGTGCTAAGGATGCCGGTGAGTACATCGCAACATTTGATTTTGTAAATGTTGAAGAAGGCTTCTTGAATAACTATTCCTACACTGCTCCCGCGGGTCTTGCATGGGAAGTTGAAAAAGCTGTTATTGACGTAAGCGGTATTAAGTGGGATTATGAAGGCGCATTTACCTATGACGGAACAGAGCATAAGGTTGAGCTCTCTGGAGTTCCTTCAGAAATCACTGTAACTTATGGCGAAACCTTTAAGGCTACAGAGGCAGGTCAGTATAAGGCGACTTACACCTATACATACGATGATAATAACTACGTCCTTTCGGGCAACATGCCGGCAGCTGAGTGTCAGTGGGAGATAACGGCAGCAGAGGTAACTCCTCCAGCTCCCGGTCCGGAACCAGGTCCCGGTACGGATCCCACGCCTACACCTCCTGCACCTCCCGCACCGGCTCCTGGATATACGGCGGTTGAGATTAAGGATGCGGCAGGCAAGGTAATTATGGTAATTGACGTACCTAATGATCTTGCGGCAGCTCCTTCGGCAGGTGATGTTTATAACACTTACAAGGATACCGATTTCAGCTCTATGCTTGACGAAGGCAAGATAGGCATTCTCGTATCTGTGTACGATATTACGTTTAAAAACGGTGATACGGTCATCGATATTAACGGAAATCTGGGTACTTTCAAGGTTAAGTATGCAATTCCCTCGGAATATGCTGATAAGACCGATTTCGTAGTATTCTATATCTCCGAGGCAGGAGAGATTACAAAGCATAACGTTACTGTTGCAAATGGTTATGCAGAGTTTGAAACAAATCATTTCTCTGTTTACGCTCTTGTCTCTGTAGAAGATGAAGAAGCAGCAGGCACACCTTGGTGGGTTTGGTTGCTTATAGTTCTCGCGGTAGTCATAGGCGGCGGTGCCGTTGCGGTAGTCGTTGTTTATCTTTGCCGCAAAAAGAGTGCAGCAAAAGCGCAGAGCAGAGAAGATGCAAGAAATGCGGAGAACGTTCATACCACCCCTTCTGTGGGAGAGGCTGCAGTCGAGATTCCCGGCTTAACTTCAGCAGATGCAGAATCTCCCGTAAAAGATACAGTTTCTGCTGACGAAGTCGAAGAGATTACTGCAAAACCCGAGTCACATGAATCCTCTACCGAAGGTCTCGCTGATATGATATCAGAGACAGTCACTGAGGGTGAAGGCGATAGCGTGGTTGTTGACGGACAGGTGGTTTACGTTCGTTACAGAAGCTCCTTCACATCAAGACTTATTCAGGCTGAATCCGTACTTCAGGATTATTACACAGCTATCAAGAACCGTATTCTTTCATATAGCGGTATCAAGTCCAGAACAAGCTGGAATTACGAGATATTCACCAAGGGAAGAGTGCAGTGCGTTAAGCTTAACGTTAAGGGTAAATCGCTCACTCTTAATCTTGCGCTTGATCCCAAGGACTATAATGTCAACAAGTATCACTTCACAGACCTTTCGGATAATCCCAAGTTTGCAAAGCTTCCTATGCTCATGAAGGTTAAGAGTGACAGAAGTCTTAAATATGCGCTTGAGCTTATCGATGATGTGATGCGTGCTCTTGGACTCTCCGCAGGAGAAGTTCCCGCAGTTGATTATCATATGCCTTATGAGACAAATGCAAATCTCGCAAAGCGCGGTCTCGTTAAGGTAATTCTTCCTACCGGTGTTAAGGCAGAAGGCGCGCTTGAAATCAAGGAAGCAAATGTTTCCGAGGTTATAGAGGGTAAGGTAAATCTTGCCGATGAGCCAGCTGCTCCAGCAAAAGAGCCTGTCGGGGAGGTAAAACTGGCAGTTCCCGAAGCCGAAACGGAAGAGGCAGTATCCGAAGAGCCTGAAGCTATCAGCACGGAAGACACTGCAAAGAGTGTGGCACATGCTCCCGTGATTTTGGAGAATGATTCTGTTATAGTCGGAGGACACGTTGTATTTATCAGATACAGAAGCTCCTTCACATCAAGACTGATTCAGTCCGACTCGGATATTCAGGATTACTATACAACACTTAAGAATTATCTCCTTTCCTTCAAGGGAATCAAGTCCAGAACGAGCTGGAATTACGAGAACTTTGCTAAGGGAAGAACACAGTGCGCGAGAATCAATCTTAAGGGTAAGACTCTTACTATCAACCTTGCGCTTGTTCCCGAATCTTATAACGTTAACAAATATCATTTCACAGACGTTTCGGATGATCCCAAGTTTGATAAGCTTCCCATGCTTCTTAAGATCAGAAGCGCAAGAGCTCTCAAATATGCGATCGAGCTCATAGATGAGCTTATGAAGAGCCTTGATATACCTCAGGGTGAGATACCTACAGTTGATTATCATAAGCCATTCGAGTCGAATAGCAGTCTTGCAAAGCGCGGATTGATGAAGATAATTCTTCCTACCGGAGTAAAGCTTGACGATGCAACCGTTCTTCGTGAGGATGATAAGGTTGATGCACTTATTGATGCACATAAACAGGCTGCGGAAGGCGCTGAAGCTAAAGTAAATGAAGTTCCTTCTTCACCTGCCGAAGAGTCATCTGTTGTAAAGACTGAAACTTCTGAAGAACAGGTTGAAAAGGCACCGAAAGAAGAGCCTGCGTCAGAGGTCGCTGTTGAAGCTCCGATCGTAGAAGAGCCCGTATTCATGGATGCTCAGCATGCGGATGCTATCATAAGTGATGAGGTTGCTGTTCATGCTGTTGAGGTTATCAAGAAAGCAAGAACAGGTAAGTTTGCAGAGGTTAACATAAGTGAAATATGCCGTAACTTTGAGAATGGCGACGTTGTAACTCTTGAAGAACTCAAGAAGAAGCACATCGTAGGTCAGAACGTAGGAAGAGTCAAGATCCTTGCAAAGGGTGTTATGACTAAATCTCTTACGGTTGAGGCTGATAAGTTCTCACTCCAGGCTGTTAAGATGATAACTCTTGCAGGCGGTACCGCAAAGCAGTATATGTAATTTAAGTCCGCCTTGTATTAGGCTGAACATGAAAAGAGCAGAGATATCGAAATGGTATCTCTGCTTTTTGTTGCCGTCTTTTTTATATAAAAAACACCGTAAATGCAAAATGTTATTTGCAAATACGGTGTTAATTTATTTTCTTAAGGTTGCATTTTTAAAAATTGACAGATCCGGTAAATGAGATTTATCTGGGTCTATTAAGTTAGTAAATCTTCTGCCTACGCCGGGGTACTTGGCAGGAGCGAGAGCGTTGTACGGTAAAAGCTCTATTCTGTCTGTTCCTATAAGATTTGATATAGCATGAAGATTTTCATTAGTATCGGTAATTTTGGGAATAAGCGGAGTTCTGAAAAGGTGAGGAATACCGGAGCTTTTAAGCCACGTAAAATTTTTCAGTATTTTTTCATTTGAAACTCCCGTGTAACGACGGTGAAGATCATCGTCGGCAAACTTTATATCCATAAAAATGAAATCGCACTCGGAAGCAACCTTCTGAAAAATTTCTTCGCTTGCAAATCCGGACGTTTCGATGGAGCGATGTACCTGTCCTCGAAGAAGCGATAAAAGCTCGTAGGCAAATTCACTCTGGAATAAGGGCTCTCCACCCGAAAGCGTAATACCTCCCCCTGTGGATTTGTATATTTGTGCACCGTTAAGCAGTTTTTTTGCAAGCTCCTCAGAATCCCATTCTTTTCCCTTTGCAGTTACAAGGTCGTACGGGCAAATGTGCAAGCACCTTCCGAAAGGCTTGCAATCCTCGTGCTCGCATCCTCTTTTACAAAGACCGCACTCTCTGCATCCGCTGCGCTTTATGTATAATTCGGGCTCTCGAGAAAGACCTTCCGGGTTGTGGCACCAGATGCACCGAAGAGGACAGCCCTTGAAAAACACCGTCGTTCTGATACCGTCTCCGTCGTTTAAAGCAAATTCCTTGATATCGAAAATTATACCGCGCATCAGACGGAAAATTCCTGCCTTTGCATAACGTGATTCTGGAATTCACGGTCAAGCTCCACAAAGTATGCCGACCAGCCCCAAATTCGTACTACCAGATTCCTGTAAAGCTCAGGATTTTTCTGCGCTGCTTTCATAGTCTCAAGGTTTACAGCATTAAGCTGAAGCTGATGACCGCCTCTCTCAACGAAATATTTGAGAAGCATAGCTATTTTTGTAATACTTTCCTCACTGTCAAAAATGCTTGCGGCAAATTCAAGAGTCAAAGGACCGCCGTTCATGTTTTTCTCCATGCTGTGGGCTGTAAACGATTCAATAACCGACACGGGGCCGGGAGCCTTTGCGAAAAGGCTGGGCGAGAAGTTAGTACCAAACGGCTCGCCCGCAAATCTTCCGTCAGCGGTTGCACCGAGTGAAGCCGCATGCCAAAGATAATACATAGCAGTACCTGTTCCCGCTCTGAAAATACCGCCAAGGCAGTTCTTTTTGCCCTCAAGTGCATTTGCAAAGCTATCCATAACTATTCCTGCGAGCGCATCGGCATCGGAATTTGCGTGTCCCATTTTAGGTGTTTCAAATCGAAGGATGTGCAGAAGTTCGGGGTCGGATTCAAAGTTATTGTCAAGAGCTGAAATAAGACGCTCGGGAGAGATGGTCTTTTCATCAAATACATGCTTCTTAACTGCTATAAGGGCATCCGCCGCAGAAGCAATGCCTGAGCCGTGTATGCCGAAGTTGTTGTACTTTTTACCGTCACGCAAAATATCCATCAAAGGAGAAGGAGCAACGAGAAGGTTATGTATACCGTCAGTGATAATATCGCATTCGTGCGAAATATCCGCATCTACTTGACGGAGCACTTCGTCAAAGTTTTTTGCTGTGAGGATTGTTTTTCTTATAGCCTTGTCGATAACTGCAGGGAAATTAAGAGCGCCTATGTTTGCGATATCATTTCCGACACCAGGAATTATAAACTCCCAGCATGCCGCAACAACGTAGTCTACAGCATCCTCATAATCATATCCGTATTTCACGAGTGCAGGGATAACTACGTCATCGTTTGAATACTGAGGGAATCCAAGTCCGGCGCGTGTGAGCTTTGTACAAGTCTCAAATACCGAAACGGGTGTTTTCTTGCTAACGCGAAGATTGATTTTAGGGTCGATAAGCTTAAGCTCCTCTGAAGCTATCAGGCACAGCTCCGAAAGCAGATTGAAGACTTCATTTCCGTCTTTATCCATGCCGCCAAGAACCATACTCTGTCCGTTATCGCCCTGCTGAACACCTGTGTAAATATCCGAATCTTTGTTAAAGGAAATGAAGAAATCCTCGATAAGCTCAAGCGCGCTTTCATTGGTGTAAACACCTGCGTCAATATCAGCCTTGAAATAAGGGTACATGAATACGTCAAAGCGTCCTACGGTATTATGATAGTCACCCTCAAGCCACAAAAAGAAGTGAAGAATACGGAAAAACTGAAGCGCTTCTCTGAAGTTTCTTGCACCGTATCTCGGCACTCGTGTAAAGATTTCTACCAAATCCGTACGTCCAAGACGCTTTGCTTCCTCAAGATATCTGTCGCAAACAGAGAAAATAGCATCTATCACTCTTAATTGGTATACGTTACCGCATGTCTCTTTAACCGCAAGGAGTCCTGATTTTATAACCTTTGCATAATTCGGGCAGAGGTTGGAAACGTATCCGTTTTCATGAATAAAGTGATTCTTTCTTCTCTCTTCCCATTCTGCTGCTGTAAAGCAATCGGGAATGTTTTTATTGGTTCGAAGCATAACGATTTTTTCAAAATCGTGAATATGAGCAACCTCTTTTTCGCAGAGGAGCTCGAAGCGTCGGCAAAGTCTTTCTTCATCCGGAAGTCCCTCGGAAGAGAAACGCTCCGCAAGGTTTTCATCGAAGCTTTTTCTATAAATTTCTCTATAAGAACGGTCGATGATGTAAAAGTCGTAAAGCTGTTTATTCATTATGTATCTCCTTAAATGATTGTCACTTTGAATTTAATTTTAAACTTTGTAACCTCGTTAATCTGCTGAGTGCTTATGGATATACGTTCGTCGTCGTAACTGAATCCGTCACTAAAGCATTCGGCAAGAGCTTCCTTTTTCATAGCAAAGTATTCAAGAATCTTTTTTGCGCTTCCTTTTCCTCCTATTGCTCTTCCTCTGAAAAGGCATACGTCTCTGTGCGAAATATCTTCTGCCTTCATCCATTCAAATGGAGGTGCTTCGCTTGCGTCCCCGAAGAGCTCAAGACGCATATTACCCATACCCATAAGAGATATTACGAGAGATTTATTTTCGTTTATAAATGCGCTGTCCCTTGAAGAGAACAGACCGTGATACCTTATCTCATCGGTATTTATAGATATCATTCTAAAAAAGTATATAAATATGAACATGGCAGAGAAAATCAAAAATATTATCAATGGATAGTATTTATAAAGTTCCTCCGACTTGTCATTAAAAGCAATCGCTACTGAAAGAAGTATGATAACCGGAAGCTCAGTGAGATAAACCCACGGCTTCGTACAAAAAAGATATACGCTTTTCATATTTATTCCTTTCCTTTGTTTTCACAATCATTTTAGCATATACTTATCCCATTTTCAATAGTAAAATAAACAAAAATAAAGATTTATTGTTAATTTAAATATTTCTAATATGCTCTTGCTTTTTCCTATTCTGTGTGCTAAAATTATACTGTGATGTGTTATGCGCAAATTATGGCAAAATAACATAAATAAAAATCATCTTAAGCACAGCAGGGAAAAATATGAAAAATTATGAAATAGAAACAAAATGCGTACAGGCAGGCTATACTCCGGGGAACGGAGAGCCAAGACAAATACCGATAATACAAAGCACAACGTTCAAATATGCAACCGGTGAGGATATGGGCAAGCTATTTGACCTTGAAGCATCGGGATATTTTTACTCAAGACTTCAAAATCCGACCTGCGATGCCGTTGCCGCTAAAATATGCGCTCTTGAGGGCGGAAGTGCAGCTATGCTGCTTTCTTCGGGCCAGGCTGCGAACTTCTTTGCCGTGTTCAATATTGCGAATGCCGGTGACCATATAATTTCTTCCGCAAGCATTTACGGCGGTACTTATAATCTTTTCGCTGTTACGATGAAGAAGATGGGAATAGATTTCACGTTTGTCAGTCCCGATTGTACGAAGGAAGAGCTTAATGCGGCATTCAGACCTAGTACCAAGGCGGTTTTCGGTGAAACTATTGCTAATCCTGCACTTACGGTGCTTGATATAGAAAAGTTCGCGTCGGCAGCTCACGCTCACGGCGTTCCTCTTATCATTGATAATACCTTTGCAACTCCGATAAATTGTCGTCCGTTTGAATTTGGTGCAGATATAGTAACTCATTCGACGACTAAGTATATGGACGGTCACGGCTCTGCTGTCGGTGGCTGTATAGTTGATTTCGGACACTTTGATTGGATGACTCATGCGGATAAATTCCCGGGACTTTGTACACCTGATGACAGCTATCATGGTATCACCTATGCCGAAAAATTTGGAAAAGAGGGCGCGTTTATCTATAAAGCAACGGCGCAGCTTATGAGAGATTTTGGAAGCACCCCATCTCCTCAAAGCGCATATCTTCTTAATCTCGGTCTTGAGAGCTTGCACGTTCGTATGGAAAGACATTGCCTGAACGCGATGCAAGTGGCTAAGTATCTAGAAGCGCATGAAAAAATAGCTTGGGTCAATTATCCCGGACTTGAGTCAAATAAATATTACGAGCTTGCGAAAAAGTATATGCCAAGCGGTACCTGCGGTGTTGTCAGCTTCGGTGTTAAAGGCGGAAGAGCTGCAGCTGAAGAGTTTATGAAAAACCTTAACATTGCCGCCATTGAAACCCATGTTGCGGATGCCCGCTCGTGCTGCCTTCACCCTGCAAGCACAACGCATAGGCAGATGAATGAGGAAGAGCTTATTGCCGCAGGTGTTCCGTCGGATCTTATCCGTCTTTCATGCGGTATTGAAAGCTATAAGGATCTGATTGCAGATATAGAACAAGCACTTAATAAAATCTAAGGTTGGTATTCTCATGCCCATTAAAATCCCAAATGATTTACCCGCGGTAAAGACACTTACAGACGAAAATATATTTGTAATGACCGAAAACCGCGCTATGACGCAGGATATAAGACCGCTTAAAATTTTGCTTTTAAATCTTATGCCGAAAAAAATTGAGACTGAAACTCAGTTCTCAAGACTGCTCGGAAACACCCCTCTTCAGGTAGAGCTTGAGCTTATTCATACTACCAGTCATAAGGCGAAGAACGTTTCCGAGGATCACCTGCTTTCGTTTTATAAAACCTTTGACGAGGTAAAGAATAATAAATACGACGGCTTCATTATTACCGGTGCTCCCGTTGAGCACATGCCGTTTGAGGAGGTCGAGTATTGGGACGAGCTTGTCAAAATTATGGAATGGTCAAAGACTCATGCGCACAGTACAATCCATATCTGCTGGGGCGCTCAGGCAGGACTTTACTATCATTACGGTATAAATAAGCACGGACTTGATTCAAAGCTTTTCGGAGTGTTTCCTCATAAGGTGGATTATAAGCGTTCGATTCTTTTCCGCGGATTTGACGATACGTTCATGGTGCCCCAGTCACGTCATACTACGGTGGACCGTGCTGATATTGAGGCTGTTTCAGAGCTTAAGATACTCGCATCATCGCCTGAGTGCGGTGTTTATGCAGTGATGAATAAAAAGGGAAGGCAGATATTTATCACAGGACACAGTGAGTATGATGGCGATACCTTAAAGGGTGAGTATGTACGCGACTTGAATTTAGGCAAGCCAATAACTATTCCTAAAAATTATTTCCCCGGAGATGACCCGAAGAAAACACCAATGGTCACGTGGCGCGCCCATGCCAATCTTCTTTTCTCAAATTGGCTGAACTACTTTGTATATCAGACTACACCGTACGATATCAGCAGTGTGGCTGAAAGCGCTTCTAAAAGTAAATAATTATATACAAAACGTGATAAATGCAAAAAATGCCGAGCACATTCTAATAAAAAGAATGAACTCGGCATTTTTCTTATAAACTGAAAAAATCTTTTGTAAAATATATATCCCTTTTTGAGATTGAAAATTCTTTGCCGTTAAGATATGAAAGAAGATTTTGCTCCCCCTCGAAGCAAAAACGTATCTTGTACGAGCAAAGTGCCTGATATTTGTATCCTCTAGCGCGGTCTTCCTTGTTAAGACCGTATTTTCCGTCACCGATCAAAGGATGTCCTATGTGAGACATATGCGCGCGTATCTGGTGCGTTCTTCCTGTGATAAGCTCTACTTCTATCAGCGCAGAGTTTCTTGACTTAGCTATTGTTTTATATTTTGTGATTATTTCCTTAGCACCGTTTTTTGAATTTTTATCAAACACGCGTACCGTATTCGTTTTTTCATCTTTTAACAGATACCCGTGTAAAGTATCTTCCTTTATAGAAGGTATTCCGTGTATAGCGGCAAGATAGAATTTCTGTATCTCACGAAGCTTGATTTTTTCGTTCATTATGCGAAGCGACTCAGCATTCTTTGCGGCTATAACGATTCCTTGAGTATTTCTGTCAATACGGTTGCAAAGAGCAGGTGAGAAGCTTTGTTCCGCTGTTGGATCATATTCTCCCTTCGCACACAAATAGCTCTTTATATGAGTTATAAGTGTGTTCGTTTTTGTGGTCTCGTCTTCGTGAACTGAAATACCCTGCGGTTTGTTTACGAGAAGTATATTTTCATCCTCGTAAACGATTTTCAGATTTGCTTTAATATTTAAAAGCGTTTGCACCTCAGCTTCAGATGACTCAGAAAATCCGATTTTTTTGCCCCTTTCAAAGAATTCATCCGCAATGAAGCACTGTACCGTATCCCCTTCGCAAAGCTTCATGCTTGCTTCTGCGCGCTTACGGTTAACCTTGATTTTTTTGAGTCTTATGGATTTATATAAAAGACTCATTGGCATATCAAGGGCTTTGGTAATAAATTTATCCAGACGCTGCCCCGCGTCATTTTTTCCTATAATCAGTTCTCGCATAGCTGCTATTTAGTACCAAAAATTCTATCACCCGCGTCTCCGAGACCGGGAACTATATATGCATGCTCATTGAGCTTTTCGTCAAGTGCTGCGCAATAAATATCAACATCAGGGTGCTCGTCCATTACCTTTTTAACCCCTTCGGGAGCTGCGACAAGGCACATAAGAATTATATTGAAAGCGCCTCTTTTTTTGACCATGGTGAGAGCGTCTGAGGAAGAACCACCTGTCGCAAGCATTGGATCTACGACGATAACCAAGCGCTCATTTATGTCATTTGGCATTTTACAGTAATATTCAATCGGCTCGTGCGTTTCGGGATCGCGGTAAAGACCGATATGACCGACTCTGGCAACGGGAACGAGCTTCAAAAGTCCGTCAACCATACCGAGCCCTGCACGGAGTATAGGTACTATTGCAAGTTTTTTTCCCGATATTTTTTTCATAGTAGCGCGGCAAATAGGTGTTTCTATCTCGGTGTCCTCAAGAGGAAGGCTTCTCGTAACCTCATATCCCATAAGCATTGATATTTCATCAAGGAGTTCCCTGAAATCCTTTGAGGGAGTGTCTTTTTTTCTCATTATTGTCAGCTTATGCTGAATCAGCGGATGGTCAATTATATGAAGGGTACTCATCTTTTATCCTCCGTTTTATATTACTGGTAATATTATACCTCAAGATTCGTGCTTTTTCAAGACGATTTTCATAAACGTTGTAATATTTTCACTTGCAAAAATCATAAAGATGGAGTAAAATATAGTTAATAACAAATTTAAGGAGAGTTCTATGAGTAGCAAAAATCCGGAGCTTGTCGTTTTAGCGGCAGGCATGGGGAGCCGTTACGGCGGACTGAAGCAAATAGATTCTGTTGATTCTGAGGGGCATATAATAATAGACTATTCAATATATGATGCCATAAAAGCGGGATTTCGCGACATCACCTTCATTATCAAAAAGCAGATAGAAAAGGATTTTCGCGAGGTTATGGATAAGCACCTCGAGGGTAAGGGTGTAAACGTAAAATACGTATATCAGGAGCTTGATAAGCTTCCTTCGGGCTTCAGTGTTCCAGAGGGAAGAGTAAAGCCTTGGGGAACTGCGCACGCAATAGCTTGCTGCCACGGTATTGTGAATGCTCCGTTTGCCGTAATAAATGCAGACGATTACTACGGAGCGAATGCTTTTTCTAAAATCTACGAATTTTTAAAGAACACAAAAAATGATGGAAAAGCACATTATGCGATGGTAGGATACAAGATCAAGAATACGGTAACAGAGCAGGGAACTGTTTCACGCGGTGTATGTTCGCTTGACGAAAATTCAATGCTTTTCGATATAACAGAGCGTACGAAGGTCGGAATTGATGACGGCGGTATCTACTACATCGAAAAAGATACTCGTTATCCGCTTGACCCCGAAACGGTGGTATCAATGAATCTGTGGGGATTTGATGAGGGGTATATTTCGGAATGCTACGAAAGATTTTCAAAATTCCTTTCGGATAACCTTGATAAAAATCCCGAAAAATGCGAGTTTTATATGCCGTCTGTAATTTCTGCGCTTGTAGGCGAAGGACTTGCCGACGTCAGTGTTTTTGACAATTCCGATAAATGGTACGGAGTCACGTATAAGGAAGATAAGCCAAAGGTGGTAGAGGCTCTCGCCACTCTTATAAAGCAAGGCATATATCCTGAAAAATTCTGAAACATAACGAGGATTGTAAAATGTTATTTGCAACACAAACAGAATATCTTGCGAAAAAATACGGGAATGAAAAAGCGGTAGACATGCTTATCGATGCAGGTTATCCTGCTATTGATATATCTGTGTTTCGCTATGATGATGTTCCCTTTGTAGATTACTACAAAGAGGTTGCGGTAAGAATGAAATCTAAGGCGGATGCGAATGGAGTGAAATTTATTCAAGCGCACGCTCCGTTCGTTGGCGGAAATTATGAAAAATACATGAGCGAATGCGTTCCGCTTATGCCGAGAGCCATTGAATTTGCTTCTTTGCTTGGAATACCAAATATTGTTATCCATCCTATACAAAAAGGAAGATATTACGGTAACGAAAAGACTGTTTTTGATATGAGTGTTGAGTTTTATCGCTCGCTTGCGCCCATAGCACGTAAATTCGGTGTAAAAATAGCAATAGAGAATATGTGGCAAAGGCATCCTGTGACTAAGCATATATGCGATGACACGTTGGCATCATCGAAGGATCTGGTTGCAATGTATGATACTCTGGCAGATCCTGAGGTTTTCACGATTTGCCTCGATATTGGCCATGCGGCACTTTGCGGAAGAGAGCCAGAGACAATGATAAGAGAAATAGGTCATGAAAGGCTTGGATGTATTCATGCCCATGATGTTGATTATGTTGATGATTTACACACTCTTCCCGGTACGTCGAAGATAAAATGGGAGCGTGTATGCGAGGCTCTTGCGGAAATTGATTATAAGGGTTGCTTTACTCTCGAAGCCGACCAATTTATTAAAGGATTTTGCGAAGAGCAGTATCCGATAGTTACAAAATTTATGGCTGATATAGCTCGCAGCTGGGCTGCAAAAATTGACTCACTTCGCAAATAATTTGTGAAAATAAAAAAGCCTGATATCTTATACCGAACAATTGTCGACAAAGGTTTCAGGCTTTTATTTTTTGAGACTTATTCTTCCTCTTGCATGAGCGCACGTGCGCAGTTTGCTATCATATGAGCTGTCCCCTCAATTCCGAGGGTTGAAGAATTGATTGCCATATCATAGTTATCGTATTTACCCCATTTGTTACCGGTATAGAAGTTATAATAAGAAGCGCGTCTGCGGTCTGTTTTATTGATAACGTCTATTATCTGTGAGGTCTTTATTTCGGGGTGGCGCTGATGAACTCTTTCTTTTCTGCATTCAAGGTCGCCGTATATAAATACTCTGAACACGTCTTTTTCATCTTTCAATACGTAATCGGAGCAGCGTCCTATGATAACGCAGCTTCCCTTTGAGGCATATTCCTTGATTACCTCTGCCTGAAGGATAAAGAGCTTGTCGTTTATCGGCATTTTATATCCAAAGTGCATGGTAGTGCCGGCAATATTTGAACCCATAGCAAGGGTATAAAGCAGGCTATTTGCCGCAGACTCATCTGTTTTTTTGAGAACGTCCTCGTTGAGATTTCCCTTGGATGCCGCGTCTGTTATAAGTTGCTTGTCATATAACGGAATTCCAAGCAATTTTGCAACTGTCTCTCCAACTTCTCTTCCGCCGCTTCCGTACTGGCGCGCGATTGTAATGATTATTTTCTTTGCCATAGTGAAATCTCCTCCTTGAATCATAGTTAATAATAATATTTTAGCACAAAAAGTACTCCTTGTAAAGACTTTTTAAGTAAAAAATGCGTATCTTATTGAAAATACAGGCAAGATATGTTAATATTATTATATCAAAAGTCGGGAGAAGATGATAATGTGCTTTTATGAAATAACAGATAAGTGGGCAAAGTCCGCGCTTCCAAAAAGAAGAGAAAATTCTAATAAAGGCACATTCGGCAGACTTTTCGCATATGTCGGAAGCACCAAATATATGGGCGCTTGTCACCTTGTTCTTGAATCGGCACTGCGCGGCGGAGCGGGATATGTTGAGCTGTGTGCTGAGCGAGAGGTGTGGCTGAGCGTTCTTGCAAAATTCCCCGAAATAGTATATACCGAGGCAAATCCTACCTCGCTTTTGACCGAAGGCGATATAGCACGTATAGCGGAAGCGGAGAAAAAAAGCACTGCCGCTCTCATAGGATGCGGCAGCGGGGCGAGCGAACCTCTTCGTGAACTCACGACCTCACTTATAAATTCCAGCGGCGGACCTCTCGTAATTGATGCCGATGCGATAAATTCGCTTGCATATGACAGCGAGAGTGCAATTTGCGCCATTAAAACCTCAAAACGAAAAATAATACTCACGCCTCATCCACTTGAGTTCTCGCGTCTTTGCGGACTGTCGGTAGAAAAAATAAACGAGGACAGAGTATTTGCAGCAGAAAGCTTTGCTAAAGAAACTGCTTCTATTGTCATCTTAAAGGGAAATCGTACGGTTATCACAGACGGAAATAAAACATACGTTAACACAAGCGGCTCATCGGCTCTTGCCAAGGCGGGTAGCGGTGATTGCCTTGCAGGACTACTATCGTCGCTCGTTGCAACACGCCAAGGAGATGTTCTTTCGCTTTGCGCGCTTGCTGCATATATCCACGGCGCTGCCGCGGATAATCTTTCGGTAGTGTTTTCTAAATACGGTGTAACGCCTTCTGATTTACCGCGAGAGATGGCAAAAGTTATAAAAAGTCTTGAATAAATCAAAAAGAGTAAATTTAAGTTTACAAAACCGCTTAAATTTACTCTTTTTCGTTTATTTCATATTTGCTAATTTGTAAAGATATTCTGCTGCTGATTCGCGGTCAAGAGCAGAATTCATATCATGAGTTTCGTTCTCAGAGAAGACGCCTATTTCGTACATAGCGCCAACCTTTGCTCTTGCCCAAACCGGAACATCTCCAATTCCTTCAATAGAGGAGAATACCTGGCTTTCCGCCTTAACGTTTAAAAGATTTGCCATAACTATGGCGGCTTCGTATCTTGTTATTGCATCGTTAGGTCTGAAATTTAAAGCCGTACCGTCGAACGCGCCGTTTATTATACCGCATTTTGCGGCGGTAGCGACGTAGCTTACAAGAGACTTCGGTATCTTGTCGTTATCGTCGAAGAAGGTTGTCTTCAGAGTGCTATCTGCCTTGATAGAAAGCGACTTCATCGCCATTGCAACGAATTCCGCGCGCGTTACTGTGCCTTCGGGGGAAAAATACATATCATCGCCGACACGTGTTCCGCTCATTATTCCCATAGCGGTCATAGCAAGGGCGGCATTGTAGTTTTTTGAGTCCTTCATATCGACGTATACAACCTCGCTCATACGCTCAATTATTTTGATTGATACAGTCTGAGCGGAGGAATAATTTCCAAACTCGTCGCGTACAACGAAAACGAATGAATCCTTTCCGCTGAAATTGTTGTTCGGAGTGTATTTAAATTCTCCGTTTTCCGTGTCCGTAAGAGTCAGCGTACCGTATTTCGGATAAGATACTATAATATAATCAATGTCATCATCCTCAGGGTCCGATGCGTTAAACACACCATATACGGAAATTCCTTTTTGAGTGGTAACGCTCAATGAATTGCTGGCATCCGTGTTGACTTTAGGAGCATAATTTACCTTGTTAACGAATTTCATAGTGCAACTTATAGGCTCTTCTGACGTTCCGTCAATTTTAAAGGTGAATGAGCTTTCCGTGACACTTTCATCCTTGGGAATAAAGCTGAGAGATTCGATGTTTTTTCTCTTTATCGTCTGTCCTTCCGCGACACGTTTTCCCGATATCATCAGAACGCCTTCCTCTGATGATGGCAAGGTGATTACGGTTATTTTACCGAATTGCGAAATTCCTAGCGCGGTTTTAAAATCGGTAGGCGAGAATTTCATTTCCTGACCGACAAGTCCGGTTTTTATAAGTGTTACATCTGATGCGACCTTCTCGGCTCCTGTTCCGAGAAATGACGCAAATGCTCCAACGGTGAAGACGCCCAAAGCAAGCGATACGACCATGATTAAAATTATGATTTTTTTGAGATTTCTACTCATTGATGACTCCTTTCGGTTTTTGTTTCTAAATTAATTTTGCCAAAGCCGGGAAAAAATATACTTAACTTGTTAAAAATTGTAAACATAAAATAAAAGGATTGACAAAGGAGACATATAATTGTATAATATATTAAGTAATATTTTATTCGCACGCGACTTTTTGCGTTATCTTTAACGGAGAGCTTATGAAACGAATAATGAACAAAAAAAGCCTGATAATAGCCTCGGCAATATTGCTTGCCTTAGCTGCAATCATCGCGCTTTTGATTGTTTTTATAACCTCGGATAAGAGTTCCGATTATACGGTATATATACGAGGCGATTTTGAATATGTAATTAAAGACGACGGTACTCTTAAGATAGTCGGATATAACGGTGATGATTCTGAGGTTACTATCCCCACCGGTATAGACGGAAGATCGGTTACATCAATAGGCGAGGAGGTTTTTGCGGAAAGCTCTGTTCAGTCTGTTGTTGTAGGAAGTTTTGTTAAAAACATAGAGCCGTATGCGTTTGCATATTCCGAGTCTCTTTACGAGGTTGTTCTTCCGGACGGACTTCTCACGATAGGCGAGGGAGCTTTTTATTCGGTTACCTCACTTAAGGAAATTGAGCTCCCGCAAACGGTTACAAAGATTGCGGATATGGCATTTTACTGCTGCACCTCGCTTGCTGAAATAACCCTTCCAAAAGAGCTTGCGAGCGTTGGCGAAGCCTCGTTTGCGGGATGTACGAGTCTATCGGAGGTAAATGTTGAAGCTGAGCGCCTTTTGATAGGCGAGTCTGCGTTTCTTAAATGTACCTCCCTTGAAGTCTTTAACGATAACGGTGCCGTTGTGTCCTTAGGAGATTATGCTTTTTCAAATTGCGAAGGTCTTACAGAGGTTTCCTTAGGCAGTGCTACCGAAAATATAGGATATCTTGCGTTCAGACTCTGCAATTCGCTGAAAGCGATAAATATTTCCCCTGATAATGCGCGTTTTGAGTCAGTTTCCGGAGCGCTTTACGATAAAGAGGAGAAAAAGCTTCTGAAGCTTCCGTCTGCGTCAGGGCTGACCGAGCTTAAGCTTCCCGAATATGTTCTCTCAATAGAGGATTATGCCTGTCAGAATGTTTACACGCTTATGGCGGTATCCTTCTCAGACTCTCTTGAAAGGATAGGAACGCACGCCTTTTACTATTGTGAAAATCTTCTCTCTGTCAATATACCCGATAAGGTTTTGTATATTGGCGGCAGAGCGTTTTCCGGTACGAAATATTTTGCTTCCCTCGTCGGTGAATTCGTCATAGTAGGCGACGGAGTGCTGCTCAAATACAACGCTCCGAAAAACGCGTACGGAGATTATATAGAAACAGAAAACACGAAAAAAGTTACAGAGCAATTTACCGTCAGCGGTGCGGCGGTTACGAAAACTATAGGAGTATCCGTTACTTTGCCGGGTAACGTTAAGACCGTTTCGTCTGCATTTTATTCGGTTTACGACGTTATAGAGGTAACCGTGCCGGCAGGCGTTCATACACTCAGCGACTACGCATTCTGCTCTGCGTCGTATATGAGGGCAGTTAATCTTTCAGAGGGACTTTCTTCAATCGGTGAGTCCGCGTTTGCTTACTGTAATACTCTTGAGAGTATATCTCTTCCTTCGTCGCTGACGCATGTTGGAAGCAATACCTTCAAAAATTGCTATGCCTTGACCGAGGTTACAGTTCCGGCGAACATAGGTGCGGTCAGCAATTATATGTTTCAAGGCTGCACGTCGCTTGTCCGAGCTGTAATTGAAGAGGGGATAAACGAAATCGGTGAATATGCTTTTGACGGTGCTTCAAGCCTTGAGAGCATATCGCTTCCAACCACTCTTAAAGCTATAAGGACTTGCGCCTTTTACGGCACTGCTTTTTCAGACTTCACCGTGCCGGACAGTGTAGTCGAGGCTGAATCCTGTATATTTGGAAAAGCCTTGAATTTAAAAAAGATAACTCTCGGAAAAGGGCTTGACGTGGTGCCGGACAGACTTTGTCTCGGTGCGACTGCGCTTACGGAAATAATTATTCCGCGCGGTTATTCGGCTGTGGGAGACGAAGCGTTTGTTGATTGTAGGAGTCTTCTTTCTGTAACTCTTCCGAAAAGCATAAAGAGAATAGGAACTTTTGCCTTTTACGGATGCGAAGCGCTCATCAGCTTCAAGGCTGACGGTCTTGTCAGCATAGGCAACGCTGCATTCCAGAATTGTATCGCGCTTGAGAATTTCTCCTTTCCGAAAAGTCTTACTGAGGTCGGTGCATACGCATTCCGTGATTGTAACGTGCTTCGCGACCCTGATTTTTCTAACGTAAAGGTGCTCGGGGAATACGCCTTTTATAATTGCTACGCCCTCACCGAAATCAATCTTGAATCACTTGAATATTCGGTTCCCGACAATGCATTCTCTTCCTGCACCTCGGTGACTCGTATCACCCTGTCGGATAGTATAATGAGAATAGGCGATGGTGCTTTCCACAGCTCGCTTATAACAAAGATTGACCTTCCCGAAAATCTTCTTTACATAGGAGAGAGGGCATTTATAGATTCTAAGCTCCTGGCCGAGGTTAAGTTCGGCGATAAGCTTCTTTCGATAGGCAACGGTGCATTTTCATATTGCATATCAATTGAAAGCATAACCCTGCCGGAAAGTCTTGAAGCAATAGAGGAGCATGCATTTGAATATTGCCGTATACTTCGCGAGGTCTATATGGGAAATAACGTCACCGAGCTTGGCGCGTACTCCTTCTACAACTGCGAGTATCTGCGTACTTTGACTCTCTCGGAATCCATAAGAACTATCGGCGCTTACGCCTTTTCAAATTGCTATAAGCTTACGACGGTTAATCTTCCTTCAAATCTTCACGCTGTCGATATGGGCGCGTTTGAGGGATGCTCAAGTCTTTCCACGGTAAACATTCCAAAGAGCACTTACCTGATAAGTGATATGGCGTTTTATAACTGTACCGCCCTGCAATATATAAATTACGGTGGAGATAACCTCTTGAACGTAATAATCAGGTCGGGCAATACTGATTTAACAAATGCTTACATGGGAGGTGACATAGATTGATAACTCTCGGTATAGCGGGTCTTAATATAACTCTTGAAAACAAATTTTCATACGTTGAAAAGCTCTCAAAGAATTATCTTTCCGATTCGGACTATTCAGACTTTTCTGTTTGCGCGTCTATGGATGAAATTCTTGCGGAGGCAAGCTCATCTCCCTATAAATGCAGTGACGAATATTATGAGAGTATAGTTCTTTATAGAAATATTGCGGAGAAGCTTCCCGAATATGACGCTGTCGTTTTCCACGGAGCTGTTATAGCCTATGAGGGAAAGGCTTACGCGGTTACTGCAAGAAGCGGAGTAGGTAAAACCACGCACCTTAAGCTTTGGCTTCAGGAGTTTGGCGACAAGGTGCATATATTGAACGGTGATAAGCCTATTCTCAGAATTATCGAAGGCAAGGTCTATGCCTGCGGAACACCGTGGCGAGGTAAGGAAGGATACGGAGTCAATGAAATGCTGCCCCTTTGTGGAATAGCCTTTATAACGCGCGCGGCAGAGAACAGTGCGAAGAGGCTTGCCCCTTCTGGTGAAGTGCTTCGTCTTTTATCGCAAATATACGTACCTCGCAGCGAAAAGGGCGCATCGCTTGCTCTTATGGCTTCAAATAAAATTATATCAAGTGTACCAATTTATGAATTTCGGGTCAATATGGAGCGTCAGGCGGCAATTGTGGCTCGCGATGCCTTCCTAGGGCTCAATACAAGCAACGAAAGGATAAAGCTTTAAATGGAAAATCAAAAGAGAGAAAAAGAGATCACCATATCCCAGCTCTGGGATGTGCTGAAAAAGAGTGCCGTGCTTATGATAATCGCGGCAATACTGGGAGGGGCACTCGCAGTGGTGTATTCGGTCTTTTTGGATAAGCCCGAGTATGAGGCTACGGCATCCTTCTGGGTGAATACAGCTTCGGCATCATATGACTATGCATCTCAGTCTCAAACCGCGGCAGCAATATCACTTGCGACAAGCTGCGTGGAGCTTGCAAACAAGGACCTTCCTGTGCGTACAGCGGTCCAGAAGCACGAACTTGTTACAAAGCTTGGCTATAAGAGCGAGGACGCATGCGTAAAAGCTGTTCGCTCAATGATAAAGGCATACAAGTCGAATGAAACAACGGTAATATTCCATATAACTGTAAAGGCGGATACCCCGAAAATTGCATATGAAACGATAAGCGCGTTGCAGGACGTTATGCCGGGAGTCCTTGACGAGCTTTGCTCGTTGAAGCAAAATGAAAGTAATGCTCCTCTGGTTAACGTTATCGGTCCTGTCACAAATATTCAATCGGTGGTTAAGGTAAAGAGCTCTCCCATAGTTATGGGCCTTATCGGCGCTGTTGCCGCCGCGATGGTCGTTTACGTTGTGTTCTTCATTCTCTCGATGTTTGATACGTTAGTTTACACAGAGAGCACGATTAAGAACATTTTCGATTATCCTATTATAGGACGCATTCCTTCCATTGGCTCATCTGAAGATACGAGTTCTAAGAAGAAGTTTAAGGTTTTGCGCAAAGGTCAACCTGCCGTTTTGCGTAATTATGGCAGTAAGCTTATAAGTGAGTCTTCTCCATTCTTTGCAACGGAAGCATTCAATACACTCAGAACAAATCTTGTGTATGCAGCGGTTGCCACGAAAAATCCTATATTTGCGGTAACGAGCGACATTGCCGGCGTGGGTAAGACAGTAGTTGCATCAAACCTTGCAATATCCTTCGCAAATCTTGAAAAGAAGGTTCTTCTTGTAGAGTGTGATATGAGATGTCCCGTATTCTCAAAGCTTTTCTCTTTGAAGGTTGAGAACGGTTTGTCCGAGCTTTTGGCAGGGATATATGATAAGACTGATGATGTTGTACAAAATGTAGGCATAGAAAATCTTGATGTCGTGTTCAGCGGTAAGATACCGCCGAATCCTTCGGAGCTTCTTTCCGGCTACCGCATGGACGAACTTGTTGAGGAATGGAAATCAAAGTACGATTATATCATTTTTGATATGCCGCCTATCGGAGAGGTATTTGATGCAGGTGTCGTTGCATCTGTGGTTAACGGATACGTTCTCACGGTAAGATGTAACCATTCTGATATAAATGGCGTTAGAGATTCTGTGAGCAGAGTTGAATCCGTAAACGGACATATCCTTGGTATTGTCCTAAACGATATAAATCCGAAGTCTAATAAAAGATACAAGTATTATTATAGCTCTTATGCAAAATCCTCAGATTGATTTTTCGGAGAAAGAATTATTTGAGAAAGCGCGTTGTACGGTTCTCGGTGAATTTTACGATAAAGGCGGCATAGGTACCTATAAAGAAAAAGCTTTGCATAGAATACTCAAGCTTTTTTTTGAGCCGAATGAAGCTTTTCACGAGGTAAAACATCTCGGATTTGTCGCGGATATAAAAAATCGAGAGGGAATAATTGAAATTCAGACGAGAAGCTTGTCAAATCTTCGTGAAAAGTTGAAAAAATTTCTCCCCGAATCCCGCGTTACGGTTGTATATCCGCTTCCGTATGGAAAGTACATAAGATGGATAGACCGTGAAATGGGAGAAATATCGGAGCGGCGTAAAAGTCCAAAGCGTTCGAATGTTTTTGATGCCGTCTATGAGCTTTACAATATCCGTGAGTTTATACGCGAGCCGAATTTTTCGGCAAAGCTGATTTTCTTAAACGTTGACGAGTTCAGGTATAAGGGCGGTAAGGTTATAGGAAGGCAACGCAAATCCGTAATAGCCGAGCGCATACCCCTGTCCGTAGAGAAAATAATCCACCTTGACAGTCCCGAGGACTATAAAATATTTGTACCCGAAGGACTGCCCGAAAAATTCACGGCATACTCGTTCGGCAAAGCGGTAAATCCCCGCTTCAAGTACGGATATAGTTGTATAAGCATCCTACGCGAGGCAGGAATTGTAGGCGAGGGCGAGAAGGTCGGCAAAAAAACGGTTTATACACTGAATTAAATAAAAAAGCACGAAAGACTTTAGTCAAAGAATTCTAAGTCTTTCGTGCTTTTTTTAAAATTATTTTGCTGTAATAAAGGCTATCACAAAGCATATAAGCAACAGCAACGAGAGGGAAAATACTATAATATCTCTACCTCGTGCGCGGTGTAGAACTGTCCTGTAAATCTTTCAATACAAAATCTAGATATTGAATTTTCAAAATTTAGAATTATCTAAAAACACAATCAAAAATTAATTCCCAACCTTGTATGATAAACCAAAGTGCAGTTCCAAGACCGGGAACAAATTCAGACACTCTGGAAACCTTCGCATCATATATAACCCATTCATTACCTTCGTTATCCTTTGCGGATATTTTTGAATAGGAAGTATTTCCCGATATTTGACCGAGAATACTTTTATTCTCAAGAGTGTAGGTTATACCGTCTTCGGTTGTTTGAGATGTACTCCGCAGCACTTCATTTATATAGGTTTCGTTATCCTCACTTTCGGTTATGGACATGCTTTTCGGATCTGAATTGCTATCATATCCGTTCAATGCACGTACTATTCCTTCATCTATGAAGCAAAGTATAAGGTAATTAGATTCACACTGCTCCCATTCAAGAAGCAATTCGCCGTCATAATCAAAAATGTAGGAAACTACGAACTCACCGTTTGTGTCATAAATACTAACTGTCTTTTTATTATTAATGCTTGATACAACGGCCAAACGTCCGTCTTGTTCGTTCAAGGCAAATTTTTCAATAGCTTTTTTGAATATAGGATAGGGAGAGAAAGCTACTTCATACGTATAAGCCGATGAAGACGTATAGTATTCTGAGTCAATCTCTTCGATCCAAAGTCCTGTATCCGTCTGAATAGCATGATTTGAGAATAAAAGTTTTTCGCCGTCGGTCTGGTAATATATTTCAGCTGCATTTAAAAGTTTTGTTTCTCCTGTTGGTTTGAAGTCGATATGTTCATCTCCGTAAACCAAAATGCATATATATCCCGTGCGTGAAGAAAGCATCTCAGCGGGAATAGTTATTTCCTCTGTGTGATTAAAGATAGGCACGCCTTTTATATAGTCATAGTAGCAGTAGTATTCTTCGGAAACATAGTAATCGTTGCTTTGGCGAAAAAGATGTTCTTCTCCCATATCATTTTTTATGTACACCTTTAAATTCGTGTAATCATAATTCTTTTTTGACTCATGGTATAAATATTTTCCTTCTTCATCAATGAAAAAATATTTTCCAAAAGAGAAATTTACTGCAACGTTATTCGTTTTATAAAAATCTTCTTCAAAATCTATTTTATTGAAAAAACCAATACTGCCCGAATTTGTATATGTAATGGTATTATTTGTTTTAGCATCAGATTTTACGGTATCGGATTTTTCAATAATAACATTATTATGGCACCCGGTAAGGAGCAAAACAGAGGCAAGAATAAACGATATAAATTTCAATAAACATTTTTTCATATTTTATCTCCTTTTCAGTTTAATTATATCATTCTTTTCCAGAAGCTGTCAATATCTGAAAGTAGGTGTTGAACTTAAAGAAATTATGGATATTGACCATAAAACGATCTTTTATCTTCATCAAGGCGCATTACATGAAATTCTATATATTTATCTGCCGATGAAAAGTAATCATAATGACCGTCAAGATAGCAGAAATCAACCGTTACACTTCCTCTTTTTGCGCGTATCCAAAAGCCCCCGTTTTTCGTGCCTTCCGTTGTGGTCGCATCTAAAATCTCATATCCCATAGCAGCAAAGCATTGGGCAAACTCTTCTGGTGTTGAGTTAACGGTAATTCCGTAAATATCAATGCTAGAATCGGATATTTCAATGCCAACTATATAATTTGCATTTTCTCCGTATTCTACTAAAGGATAACCACCTGTAAAGTACTTGACATATTCGGTGTCTCCTTTTTTATATCCGTTCCCATAATAGATATATCCGCCACGTGTATCATCAAAATCATATATCTCATGATTCCAAAGCTCGGTATCTAAAACGTCATCAAATATCCAAAATTCCAAATCAGAGCTATCTGGATTTTTTGGAATGAAGGATCGAGAAAGATAAACGCTATCGCCTTGAACTAAGTAATATATGGTAGCGTATGAAAGCCTTTCCTTGGATTGTTCATTCTTATTCAGATCCGTACCATAAACGGAGAAATATATAAGACCGAAATCATCCTTTATCATCTCCGGTGGTACTTTTATTGTTTCTTTGTGATTGTATGTAATTCCTGTTGCGCCTGTTTCGCTATTGAAAATCCATTTTGTGCGATATTCTTCCGAAATATAGTCTCCTTCGCATACTTTTATCAAACAACGCTCTCCATCCTCGTGTTCAAAATAAAGCTCCGCATTTTGTATATTTGAGCCATTCTCACGCTGTGATTCCGCGCTTGCGAAGAAGTATCTTCCAAAGAGAAAATCAAGGGTAATATTGTCAATATCATATTTGTTTTTCTCTATAAGAACAGAAGCGCTGTCCGGGTGAGTATCTTTTATGATTTTGTCGACACTGTATCCGTCAATATTGTCGGAAGGAATATTATTTAAATGTAAATCCGATGAAAGATGTACCTTTCCGCCTTCCATTGAATAACGTATTGGTAATGTGATATCTCCAAGCTTTGCGCCGATTGACTCACTACAACTGTAAAGGCACTTAATTCGGAAAAATATTACTCCGCTGTTTTCTGTAAAGAACTCGCTGGGTATTCGGATTTTTTCATTGTGCGAATATCCGTTGTACGAAAGCTCTCCTATCGCGTATTTCTCATCGGTTAAGTCTTCATTAACCGTCTTTACGAGATAGCTTTTTCCGTTTTCGTGTTGAAAATATATTGAATAGCTTTCGCTTTTATAAATCGAGTCTGTAGAATAGAATCGGTTGCCGAAATAGAAGGTAAGAGTAACATTATTAATGTCAAAAATACTTATGTCGCTTTCATATGCTCCTTGAAAATAGGATACCGATTCATCGATAAATACCGTTTCACCGGGAATATATGTATTTTGGGGTTCCCATGTAGCTCCGTACCCGTATGAAAGCTTCGTATCGTCTTTATCATTACCGAAAAGACAGTCAGACATATCGCACCCCGTAATCGCAAAGGTGCAAATTAAAATGATCAGGACCATTATAAATAATCTGTTATTCAATTTTCTGCCTCCTTGTTGCCTTTTAGATGGAAGATTTAAAATTAAATCTTCCATCTAAATATATTTTACAGTATATTTTAGATTGTGTCAATGATTTACGGAAAATCGAAATCTTCAGGATCCGATAAATACCATCCTGTCCATCCCTCGGTAGTATGACTTTGAATGCCCATAACGCTTAACAAATATTTTTCGGTTGTACAATTGTTTTTTATTTCATTCCATTGAGCCGTAGTTAAAGTAATTGATGTAGTTGTAACACCCGAAATCAAACTTAAAAAATTCCCATTGGAATCATAGAAATAAAGATTAAAAATATTATTTGGATAATATTCGCTTCCGCCATTCCCAAAAAATACATAGGTGGGTGTAGGATTGTTTATACATTCAGCATCGCTTCTAGCTGGTAAAACTGTGGGGGCCATTGAAAAATATGTTAATGATCTTCCCCAGTCTAGGAACTTATTAGTATAAACAGCAGTAAAATTAGCGTTGAAAGCATTAAATGTTTTTGCTCGGCTTACTTTGGCTCCATATAAGGACAGAGACCAGTATTCTGTATGTGTTAATGATATTATATCGCGGTCAGTTTCATCCATATCATTATCAAAAAGGTCCCAAAGAACTCCGGAAATAGAACCTTCGCATGCATCGCCTGACCTAAAATATGTATTATCCAAGTCATATTCATAATAAGTCGGATCGTAGCCAT
>JAZRHO010000091.1:0-2582 GCA_045644805.1 Eubacteriales bacterium
GAACGAAGATATGCTCTTTGTTTACTCGTAATCATAAAAAACACCTTTAAATTCAATTATCGTTGCTCTCAAAGAGCGCGTTTGCAAAGTCTTTAGCATCAAAATGCTTCATATCGTCTATTTGCTCGCCAACCCCGATAAATTTAACAGGAATTCCAAGCTCACGCTTTATTGAGAGAATAATTCCGCCTTTTGCCGTTCCGTCAAGCTTTGTAAGAATCAAACCTGTAAGCTTTGCTGCTTCTTTAAATTCCCTTGCCTGCATAACCGCATTCTGACCTGTAGTCGCATCAAGAACAAGCAACGTTTCTTTTGCACTTTCCGGAAGTTCTCTTTGAATGACTCTTTCGATCTTCGCAAGCTCATCCATAAGATTCTTCTTATTATGAAGTCTTCCGGCAGTATCAATAATCAAAACATCAGCGTTTCTGCTTTTAACTGCACCGATAGCATCAAAAACTACTGCTGCAGGGTCAGCGCCTGCGCCCTGCTTGATAATATCTACTCCCGCTCTGTCGCACCATACAGAAAGCTGCTCGGCAGCCGCAGCGCGGAAAGTATCCGCAGCCGCAACTATAACCTTTTTGCCCTCTGATTTCAACTCTTTGGAGATTTTACCTATCGAGGTAGTTTTGCCAACTCCGTTTACGCCGACTATAAGTATAACTGATGGCTTAGTCGAAAGATTAAGAGGTTCATGTTCTCCGATAAGAGAACGCATTATGCCAAGCAAAGCTTCCTTTACCTCTTCCGGCTCTTTAATTTTATTTTCCTTTACAAATTCTCTCAATTCATCAAGAATATCTTCGGTAGTACCAACACCGATATCCGCTGAAATAAGTAATTCTTCAAGCTCATCGAAAAGATCTTCATCAACCTTTCTGAAAGCTTTAAAAAGGCTATCTATTTTTCCTAATATTGCGTTTTTAGTCTTAAAAAGACCGTTTTTTAATTTATCAAAGAAACCCATTAACCGAGCAACTCCTTCTGCTTTCCTTCAATTTCATCAACGTTAAGCTCTATAGCCTGAGAAATGCCTCTCTGAGGCATGGTAACACCGTAAAGTCGATTTCCTACCTCCATCGTACCGCGCCTATGTGTAATGAGAATAAACTGTGTATCATCAGCAAGCTTCTTGATATATTCACCGAATCTGAATACGTTTACCTCATCAAGAGCTGCCTCAATCTCGTCAAGAACACAAAACGGAGTAGGATTTACCTTCAGAATAGCAAATAACAACGCTATTGCAACGAAGGATTGCTCGCCACCTGAAAGCAAGGACATATTTTTAATAATCTTTCCGGGAGGTGCCGCTTTTATCTCAATACCCGATGTAAGAACGTCTTCCGGATCAACAAGGGTAAGCTCTGCACTTCCACCGCCGAACAACTCCTTGAATGTAATACCGAAATTCTTATTGATAGCTTCAAACGCTGTGATAAAGCTCGTACGCATTTCGTCCTCAAGCCTTGCGATAATACCTACAAGCTCATCGTAGGAATTAGTTAAATCAACGTATTGAGTATTCAACGCATCGTAACGCATTTTAACCTCAGCATACTCCTCTATTGCTCCCGGATTGTAATTTCCAAGTGCACGAAGCTTTGCACGGCTGGAAGACTGAATGTGCGCTATTTCCTCTCTGTTTTCCGCTGTAACGGGAGGATACCCTAAAGCTACGGCGTCCTCATATGAAATCTCATAATCGTCCCAAAGCTGCGCTCCGAGCTTTTCTTGACGCTCCTTAAGGCGATTTAGGTTGTTTTCGTCATTGAGTACAGCTTGATAACAAACATCTCTGCTTGCCGTTCTCTCCTTGAGCTTAACTCTGATTTCGGAAAGAGTTCTGTCAAATTCATCGCTTCCCGCTTCCAATTCACGGCGTTCGTCGTTCAGCCTTTGAATTTCTTCTTCGAGAGCTCTGCTTTCAATCTGATTCTGCTCTTTAGTCTCATCAATATTATCACGTTTTGCTTTAATATCTGCAATTCTTTGATTTTGAAGTCTTCGCTCTTCTTCTAGATCAGCAAGCCGCTCATCTATTGAAGCTATCATTTGCTCAAGACTCTCTATATCCTTTCGGGATTCCGTAGCCTTAACGAAGATTTCATTTGCCTTCTGACCGTATTCATCGTATTTCTCATCGAGAATTCCCATTTCCTCAGAACGCTTCAAACGGAATTCACGAAGTCCTTCTATACGTTCAAGATTTGCATTATATTCACTTGACAAACGATTGATTTCTTCTTCTGCTTTCGACTGTTGACCGATAAGGTTATTATAGTCAAATCTTAATTTTTCAACGATATTTCTGTTAGCATTGTATTTTGCGTTTGCGTTATCAAGAGCCGCAAACTGACCTCTTGAAAGCGTAAGAAGTATTTCCTTCTCTTGTTCTGCTGCCTTTGCGGCTTCAATGCTTTCTTTATACTCGGAATTAATCTCGGCAATAGTATCTTCGCACTCTTTAATTTTCCCACCGAGAGATTCGCCCTTTTCTTTGAGAGTATTGATTTCAGTAAGACGCGAAAGAATACCGCTGTCCTTCTTTGCGCTACCGCCAGTGAAAGCACCGCCGG
>JAZRHO010000092.1:0-13833 GCA_045644805.1 Eubacteriales bacterium
GCTCTTTTTAAAAGAAATTTCATTGTTGTTCAATTTTCAAAGATCAAATTCTCGCTGCCCTCAAGTTGACAGCTTGTATATTCTATCACATCATTCCTAAATTGTCAACCCTTTTTTTAAAACTTTTTTCGGTTTTTTTAATTTTTTTCAATCAATAAAATAAAATTCGCATTATCCGTATACGCGCTCCTGCATATATAAATAATAAGGAACAAAACCGACAATTTTTTCTGAAAAAAACATATTGACAAATAACAATACCGTATGTTATACTCTAGCCATAAGGGTGAATAATTCTGAAGAAATAATTTTACTATACAATATTTAGGAGGACATATGCATCTTCACGAAGAATTATATTTTGAAATAACTGCTGAAGGAGCAAAGCAACAAATTAACAAATTTATCTCATATATTACATCCGGAGAGCTTGATGACTTTTTTGAGTTCTCTTCAGATTTTATATTATATAGCGACAACTATCTTACCTCAGATGATTCGGCAAACGTAAGCATAACAATTTCCAATGATGATTTCGGCATTGAAATAGACGAATTTGATCCGGAGGAATTCTTGGATGCTATGTGTGCAGGCGGGAAAGATATACTTATTCACGGTCAACTTTACGATATTGACGATGAAGAATTCCGCTTTGTAAGTAACATTGGAGACCCTTGTTATCTTGATGCGTCAAAAATGGTTTTTGAAGACGAGCTTGACGAAGTATCCAAAGAAGAAAACAATTACTAATATGCTTTAGAATTACAGGGCGAGGGGCTGAATTTGCCTGCTCGCCTTTTATTGTTAAAGCTTCGGGAGACTTAAAATTGAATTATTTGATCCAATATTTAAAAGCAGCAGATACAAAAACCGTTGTCGCGCAGATAATCGGATTTGCGGCGCTCGGTGTTGCAATATTCGTCTTTCTTTCAAAAAAGAGAAAAGGTATAATAGCCGCCAAATTTATCACAGATGCTTTATTTTGTATTCATTTCGCTTTGCTTGGACAATACACCGGGGCCTGCGTAAATTTAATCGCTCTCGGCCGGGGCGCGGTGTTTTACAACAAGGATAAAAAATGGGCATCTCACATATTATGGTGCTTTTTATTTGTAATACTTACGCTTCTTTGCTCGGTTTTTACATGGCAAGGTATAATAAGTCTTTTGCCTACAGTCGGGTCCTCCTTTGCTGTCATCGGCATGTGGAGCAGCAACACAAAAGCTTTGCGATTGATGAATCTTTTTGGAATAACTTTATGGCTTATTTATTCAATAATTGTAATTTCGCCGTCAGCAATAATATGTAATATTTTATACATAACGACGATTCTGTATTCTCTTTTACGAGATGCGAGCAAAAGAGAAAAATCATCATAATTCTATGATAAAAATACTCGGTAGCAAAATTGCCAACCGAGTATTTTTATTTATTTTTGCTACAATACCGTATTAAGTCTTAAAATAATTTATTTACCTGACAGTCTATAATCGTTACCGCCAAACATTAGCACCGAGAAGCTTGATGAAATAAGTCTTGAGAATATTCTGTCATCATATCTTTTATTAAGCTCTGCAACCGGATAATTCGTCGATACTATCGTAGAAAATCCTCTGTTCTGTCTTGTGTTCAGTATATTGTATATGCAAGACGTAGCAAACGGTGTTTGAAATTCAGTGCCCAAGTCATCAATAATCAGAAGATCGCACTCAAGATATTTATCAGACGAAGATTCCGTTTGAGTATATCCGCTTCTGAATTTATCGTTTTCGAAATCGGTGATTATGTTATGTATACTCTCGTAAATTACATTAAAACCACGCTCGATTACTACTTTCGCCACAGAAGTGGAAATATGAGTCTTACCTGTTCCCGTTGTACCTATGAGCAACATATTTTTGCCTCGGTTTTCTTTTTTTCCAAAGCCTTCCGCAAAAGCTTTAGCCTTTTCAACGTTCATCTTCATACACAAATAAACGTTTTTATCGGATGAATATACGTCAAGATTGAAATTTTCAAACGATTGACGCTCTATCAATTCTCCCATGCCGGATGCTTTTATGTTTTCGGTAACAAGAAGCTTTTTAAAGCAAGAGCACATCTTGGTATTCTTAAGAAATCCCGTATCACTGCATTCCGTGCAGGTATATTTTACGTCGGTGTAATCCTCTGCGTACCCAAGACTTTTAATCAGCTCTCTTCTTTTCGCAACAAGCTCCTGGTTTCTGTTTTTAATAGGTGTTATATCTCCGCCGGAACAGGCTGTTTTGAAAATGAGCATACCTGTAGAACGCAGCTCATCGTCTATCTTTGCTATTTCAGGTGACTTTACACGCACCTCAAACGAACGTGCTTCCGACTCGCGGCGCGCGCTGTCACGCCTTGTATCTATAATTTCTTTTACTCTATTGAAGCTTTCATAACTATACATGACCAAGTCTCCTTAGCTTTTATTCATCTTTCGAGGTGCTTGAATACGTACGTTCAAGAGCGCGGCGCATTGCTTCCTCCGGATCAAAGTTTCCAAATCTCGGTCCCGGCTCCTTTTTAGCGCGCCTTTGAGGCGCAGACTCTTTTTTCTTCTCTGCGGCTGCCGCTTCGCGTTGTATCTTTAAAGCTTCCGTACGCTTTTCACATTCACTCACTGTTTTGCATCCGTTTTCATGCCAATCCGAAAGCAATTTATCAATATATGCAAATGAAAGTTTACTGCTGCCTGCCACAGAGATGTCATATGCCAGGCTGACAATTTCCGTGCCATATGCGAATTTATTGCTCCATTTATCAAGATAATTCTTCTCTGACTTTGACAGACTCCTGTTGTATATACCGAATACACGCCTATATTCAGCAAACTGTGCTGCGCTCTGCTCGCTATCCGCAATATATACGTTAAGCTCCTCGACGCTTGATATATCATTTCCTATAAGCTTTGTGGCCTTTGTTAAAAGCCTTGAGATCGTCAGTACCTCTTTTTCCGCAAGATGCGCTGCAAGTGTTATCAGATATTCCTCGGATATAGCATACTGAGATACAGCCCCCGAGACTCGCTTTATCTCAAGGGGTGTGAGCATTGGCTTATGCATCATCGCTGCAAGCTCATCAAAAAGGTCTGCAAGCCTATGGTTTCTTATAGTAGCAGCAACTTCTCCCGCGCTCTCTTCGTCAATTTGCATTGGAATAAATCTATCCTGGAATTCATCTGTTATTTTATTTCCGTAAAATCCGATGCTTTCTTTTTGGACAGGATTTATAACGCCCGATTTGTACCAAAACGCGAGCGCTGCATTTAAGCGAGGCGCAGATATTCCGCAAACCTCACAAAGCTCTTCTTCCGATGCTGAGCCTCCCCTTTCCATGAGGGCTATGAAGACACGGAGCTCATTATCGGTAGCATCATAAAACGAGGGGTTTTCAGTAACGCGCGATTTTATGATATCAAATTTGTAAACCGTCACATCATTTCTCCTTTTTATTTTCCGTCTTCATAGAGTAACAAAGAGTCATAAGTGAGTCTCCCATATGTACATTCTGAACAACAACGCCATCGTAATCCAGCGAAAGCTCCATGTTAGCAAAATTCCATATTCCGAAAACTCCGCCGCGCACCATGATTTCCGCACATTCGGGCGCTGCCTCCTTTGGTACGGTAAGAACACCGATATGTATATTATTTTCACGACAAAAGCCTTCCAGCTCTCTTATATCGTAAACCAGCAATCCGTTATACTTCGTACCTATAATCTCTGGATTATTGTCGAAAAGCGCAACACTTGTAACTCCTCTGCGCTCAAACATATGAGTAGCCGCAAGAGCTCGTCCCAGATTGCCAGCTCCCACTATAACGGCTCGGTAACCCTCTTCGACACCTAACAATTCGCCTATTTTTTTATGCAAATACTTCACGTTATATCCGTATCCCTGCTGACCGAATCCTCCAAAGCAGTTAAAATCCTGCCTTATCTGCGATGCTGTAACATTCATAAGCCTTGAAAGCTCTCCGCTCGATATGCGAAGCTTACCAAGGCGCAAAAGCTCACCGAGATAACGGTGATATCTCGGAAGCCTACGTATTACCGCAACCGAAACATCCGCCTTTATTTCTTCATTTATCTTCTTTTCAAACGTACCTTTAACCTTATCGATACTTTCCATATTGACACTCACCTTATAACTGATAAACCAAATATTAAACAACCGAATCAAGCGCGCTTGCATTAAGCGAGCTATCGGCAAAATTTCCACACTTATACTCGTAATATCCGCTTGCGGCTATCATAGCGGCATTATCTCCGCAAAGAGCTGCGGGCGGAATAAATATTTTGACACGGTTAGCCTTTGCAACCCCCGTAAGCTTATTACGAAGATGCGAATTAGCGGCAACGCCCCCTGCCATAACAAAATCGCATCCGGGATCCTCTTTCAAAGCCGCGTCGATTTTTGATGCTACTGCCTCAACCGCTTCATAGGTATAACGAGCCGCAAACAAATCGCGAGGAAGCTCTTCGCCTTTTTGCTCAAATCTGTGGAGCAAATTTATTGCTGCTGTCTTCAGTCCCGAAAACGAAAAATCAAGCGACCCATCGCGAAGCGCCGGACTGGGAAGTACCATATCAGCACGTTTATACGCATCGCTCTTTTTATACTTTTCATAGAAGTTCAAAGGGTCTGAAGTCGCATTTATAAAGCCCTCGCGCGATAGCTCGTCAAAGCCTCGTCCCGCAGGATACGGAATACCTATCATTCGTCCTATTTTATCAAAGGATTCACCGATAGCGTCGTCGCGCGTCGTTCCAAGAAGCTTTATATCCGTGTAGCTGTTCATTTTGTATATCGCCGTATGTCCACCGGATGCTGCAAGAGCAATAAACGGAGGCTTTGGCACGTCCCCTTCAAGCAGGTATGCCGAAGCAATATGACCCTTTATATGGTCGACTGCAACAAGCGGTATTCCGTTAGACACGGCAAGAGCTTTTGCAAAATTGACACCGACGAGCAAAGCACCTATAAGCCCCGGATTTGCACTGACAGCAATAAGATCGATATCCGAAAGTGAAAGCTCCGCTTCCCGAAGCGCCTCATATGTAATAGAAGATATCGCCTCTATATGAGCACGGCTGGCTATCTCGGGCACAACGCCTCCGTAGAGTCTATGAGTATCTACCTGCGAGGCTATAATATTGGATTTTATAAAAAAGCGTTCTCCCTCGCGTACAACGACCGCAGCACCGGTCTCATCGCAAGAGCTTTCAAAAGCTAAAATATTCATCGAAACTTCCTTAAATCAAATCTGCAGAATGAGCCCTCAACATAACCACGGCATCATCCTTTGGATCGGAATAATAATTCTTTCTTAGTCCTACCTCACGAAATCCGTATGAGTGGTAAAGATTTCTGGCGGGCACGTTTCGGCTTCTCACTTCAAGAAAAAGCGATTCGAGTCCATGCCCCTTTTCGCATTTCACAGCATAATCGAGAAGCCTATATGCAATACCGCGGCGGCGATAACCCTCTCTCGTTGCTATTCGGTATATCTCTCCTTCGGGCGGGATAACTCTGCCTATAATGTAGGCTACGACCTTTCCGTCTCTTATGGCGCTGTAACACATTCCGCCCGACATACATACATATGAAAATATGTCTTTCTCGTTCCACGGATCGGAAAATATAGCTTTCTCAAGTTCGGCAACATCCGGCGCGTCATCGGCTATCATCTTTCTGATTTCCATTAAAGTTCCTTTGCTATATCCTTTATAAATTCACGAAGCTCGTCCGCAACCTCGGTATGCGAAAGTCCCTTGACTATATTTGCTTTCAGGAATCCTATCTTCGATCCTAAATCATATCTGTCTCCCTCGAACTCAAGAGCAAAAACGCCTCCATCTCTTGCAAGCTTTGCCATAGCGTCGGTAAGCTGGTATTCGCCGCCTGCGCCTGGTTCCAGATTATCTATGATATCAAAGACGTCGGGGGTAAGCAGAACTCTTCCAAGGATTGAAAGATTTGAAAATTCTTGTCCCTTTTTCGGCTTCTCTATCATATCCGTGCAAAAATACACATCCCGCTCACCCTCAATCGCATCCACCTTTAAGGAGCAGTATTTGGTAAGCTGCTCCGGGCTGACAGGCTTAACGCCGACAACCGCCCGACCGTACTTTTCATAAATATCCATAAGCTGACGGCAAACGGGAGTTTTGGAGAAAACTATATCGTCTCCGTAAAGGACAACAAAGGGCTCGTCTCCGACAAAGCTTCTCGCTCTGCCTACAGCATGACCAAGTCCCTTTGCCTCCTTCTGACGAATAAAATAGACGTTAGCCATATCTGCGATGGAGCGTATTCTTTCGGCTTCCTCCAACTTTCCTTTTTTCAAAAGCGCGTCTATATATTCGGGGGAGAGGTCAAAGAAATCCTCCATTGCATCTTTATCTCTGTTTGTTATAACAAGAATATCACGAATTCCGCTTTTAGCCGCTTCTTCAACAAGATAGCAAATCGTAGGAATGTCAACAATAGGTAACATTTCTTTCGGTACGGCATGAGATATCGGAAGCATCCTTGTTCCGAGTCCCGCTGCAGGAATTATTGCTTTTGTAACTTTTTTCATTCCATATTTTCCTCTTTTTTCTTTATGTAAAGCTCTTCGATTTTTAAAAGCATCTTTTTCGAGGCTTCTTTAATGTTCTTAGCTTCGACTGTACATCCTGCCGCACGCAGATGTCCTCCTCCTCCGAATGCTCGGCAAATATTCGCAACGTCCGCTCCCGTGCTACGCAAAGATGCCTTGTATTCTCCCGAATCAGTCTCCTTTATCACGAAGGAGACTTCAACAGATTGCACAGAACGTACAACGTCAATAGCAGTTTCAAAATGCTCCATCAAAACTCCAAGATTCTGACGTTCACGCTTTGTGACCGTGGCATACGCTACTCTGCCGTTAAATTCGGTTTTTATTCTCTCTGCAACAAAACCCTCTGCGTGAATCTGACGGGGTGTTTTACTGTTGAAAAGCCTGTGGTTAATATCAGCCGAATCAATACCGGTTTCAATAAGCTTGGCGCCTCGCCTCAACGTTTCGGGAGTCGCATTTGAATATCTGAAGCATCCGGTATCCGAGCTTATAGCCGCATATATCGGGTATGCAAGCGAGTCATCTAAAACCACCTTGCCCGTTTCTATAAGCACCTCGGCTACCTGCATTATTACTTCGCCCGCACTGGATGCACTGGGAACAATATAGTTATCGGCAAACGGCACTCCTACCTCATGATGATCTATCATTAAAGCAGGTTTGGGTACAAAATCATAAAGCTCGCCGATCTGCTCCTTTGTAGGCACATCGACCGTAACAACAGTAGAGCTTGCATACTCATACGGATAAGCCTCTCTGTAATCCGACAAAAGAAATTCAAGTCTTTCGGGTATCGGATCGGAGCATGCCCAAAGAGGAGCTTTTCCTAGTCTGTGAAAAATATTCATCAGTGCGGCAGCGCTTCCTACTGTATCACCGTCAGGCCTAACATGCATTATAACAAGAGGATGCTCTATATTCAATATTTTTTCGGCACACTCTGTTACATTGAGCTCTTTGTAATTATTCATCGGCGTTTCCGTCTTTCGCATGAATCTGCTCGAGCAGCTTTGCTATCTTCGCACCGTGCTCAATAGAGCCGTCTTTTATAAAATTAAGTTCGGGCGTGATACGCAAATTGAGCGTTACAGCAAGATGATGACGAAGCATACCTGTACATTTTTTTAGTCCTGCAAGCGCCTCGTCACTATCGCCCATGCATGAAAAATAAACCGAGGCATACTTAAGATCGGGCGCAACGTCTGCTCTTGTAATACTGACAAAGTTATTGATAACCTTGGGCTCTCTTACCTCACCTATTGCTATCGCAAGCTCTTCTGCGACAGCGTCGTTTATTCTTCCTCTTCTGTATTTTGCCATTTCAACAATCCTTTCCTTTCATGGCTGAAGACTTTACGAAAGTCTTAATTTCGCCATTTCTCTTGCACCTGAACGTGCTGAATTTACTATAGGAATACCCATTATATCTTCTATTTCCCTTTCAAAATAAGCAAAATGTGTACATCCGAGAATTAAAGCATCTATTTCGCTTTTCTCAAAAGGCTTTAGTGACTTTTTTATAATTTCTCTTTCGGAAGCTGAAAGCTTACCGTCTCTTGCTCCTGACTCTGCAAGTTCCACAAGCTCCCCTGCGGAAATATTTATAACTTCCGTTTTTTCTCTTATTTCATTTATCTTTTTTGCAAACGCTCCGCTTCGCCTTGTTGCTTCGGTAGATAGAACTCCTATTTTACCGTTTTTTGACAGTGAAACCGCTTCCCTGGCTGCCGGCTCTATTATAGGAACGGATACGCTTTTGTATTTTTCGGGCAAAAGACTATGAACTGTACTTGCGGTGCAACATGCCATGAGTATCGTCTTCGCACCCATTTCCTGAAGAACATCAATATTACCTGATATGAGTTTAATAAGTTCTACTTCGCTTTTCGTTCCATAAGGTAAATTGCTTCTGTCTGCATATAAGCACACCGGAACATAGGGACAAAGCTTACGAAATTCAAAAAGAGAGAAAGCGCCTCCCATGCCGCTGTCAAAAATTCCTACCATCGTACGCCTCCGTTTGTAAAAAGAAGCCTTACGAATGAGCGAAAATCTATTCCCGCTTCTTTAAGCATAGCGGGGTATAAGCTTCCCTCAGTCATTCCGGGGAAGGTATTTACTTCATTAAAATATATTTCTCCATCGGCAGAGAGAAAATAATCAAATCTGGCAATATGCCTGACCGAAAGAGCGTCGGCAAGTGTTTCGGTATATGAGATTATCTTATCTTTCACATTATCGTCTACATCGGCTACCGGAAAAAGTCTTGTTTTCGAGCTCTTATACTTTGCATCATAATCGTAAAAACGCTTTTCCGAAACAGCTTCTCCGGGAGCGGTTATTAATCTTATGTCCCCAATCGCAAGATACGCACATTCGAGTTCGCGCTTTTCGATTACAGCGCGCTCTATAAGCACTCTTTCCGATACATCGAGCGCCGAAAGAAGCGCAGTTATAAACTCCTCGCGGCATTCTGCCATTCCCGCGCCTACCGAGCTTCCGAGACGACACGGCTTAACAAACAAAGGATAACCCAAAGTCTTCTCGGCTCGCAAAACGCACTTATCGATATTTTCTTTTCCGCCGTTATAAACAAAGCTCTCAACGACAGGAACTTTGACGCTTGCCGCCACTGCTTTTGTATAAGCCTTGTCGGCAGCGACTGCTCCGCAAACCGTATCTGCACCGGCGAAAGGTATGCGTGCGGACTGAAGAAGTCCTTGAATAATACCGTCTTCTCCATAGTCCCCATGAAGAACGGGCACGCAAAGACGCACCTCAATTATTTTCCCATCGACATAAAATCCACACAAATTCCCCATTTGCATCGGAAAGGTTGGAATAAGTTCGGTATAATCGGGAGCAAAATCAGCTGACAGTGCCGATATATCTCCCTCATAAATATAAAACGAACCGTTTGCGTCTATATATACAGGCAAAACAGAAAAGCCTTCGTCCTTTGCCGCACGAAGAAAGTTTGCGGCGCTTAAGACAGATATTTGCCGCTCATATCCGACACCGCCGAAAAGCACGGCATAAAGAGGACTTGCCTTGTTTTCAAAAATCGATTTTTTCATAATTCATCACCTCATAAAAAATATATGAAAGTGATGGCGGATAGGTTAAAGATGCCTTAATACCGCGACCCTGTCACAGCCGGAATAATCCTTAATTATCTCGCATGACATTCCAAAACTTTTTGCCATTTCCTTTAAAATTTCAGCTTGGTCGTATCCTATCTCATACGCTATAAACCCGCAGGACTTCAAAACCCGTTTATAGTTTTGAGTGATGATTCTGTAAAAATCCGCGCCGTCTTCCCCGCCGACAAAAGCTATCTTAGGCTCAAAATATATCTCTTTATCGAGACTTTCATAAGCCTTATACGTAACATACGGGGGGTTTGAGAGAATAGCAAAATACTCCCCGTCTATTACTTCCTTTGTAACGTCGCATAGACGCAGCTCTGCTCTTTGCGAAACTCCCATAAGAACGCAGTTTTCCTTGGCAACGGCAAGAGCTTTTTCGCTTATATCGACAAGAGTGGCATGAGTTTTTTTCGTGTTTTTCAGCGTTGATATTCCTATGCATCCGCTTCCGGTGCAAAGATCCAGAAAGCACTCGCCTTCAGGTATATTTTTGCACGCATATTCGACTAATATTTCTGTATCGGAACGAGGGATAAGACAATGCTCATTTACTTTATATTCTTCGTTGTAAAAGAATACTCTGCCCAGTATATACTGAAGAGGCTCTCTTTGCGCGCGCCGTCTTACCGCATCTGAAAGCTCAAAATTTCCGCATTCCGGATCTCCAATAAGAAGTGAAGCTTTATCAAATCCTCCGTATGCTGCGAATAATTCTTTTGCATCATGCTTTGCGTCGGGAACGTTTGCGTCGGACAGTATTTTTATTGCTTCCGAGAGCTTCATTCTTCCTCCGATGCTCGCTCGCTTACGGTGTTTTCCGAGGCTGCTGAAATATCAGAAGTATCATTCGGCTGAACTTCTGAGGCAGACTCGTCTGCTGCGTCACAGTCCTTCACTTCACAAGATACCTCAGATTCCCACGCGCGGCTTTGGAAGAATTCCATAAATTCGGGATTTTCGTCACGAAGCGCGCATTTCGTCGAGACTATCGCAACTTCAAGCATATCGGGTGTGGGCTCCTTTGTCGTAAGTCTCTGCACCCAAAGTCCGGGAGCGGAAAGTATTCTCACTAAGATATTATCATGCCTTCCGGCGTATTTTATGAACTCATATCCAACACCGATTATAACGGGAAGAATAAGAAATCTTATAAGCATATAAAGCCATTTATTGATACCCGGAGCAATAACGTAAATAAGAAGTCCCGCTACTATTCCTATAAGTATCATAAAGAACATAAAACTAGTACCGCAACGAGGGTGAAAGCGCTTATGCTTTGCCGCATTTTCGACTGTAAGCTCCTCGCCCGCCTCGTAGCAAGCTATGGTCTTGTGCTCCGCGCCGTGATACATAAACGTGCGTTTTATATCAGACATAAATGAAACAAGCCACAGATAAAGAACGAATATACCCGCCTTCAAAATACCTTCTATAACCTTTTGCCATGCGCCAAGCTCAACCTCGAACAGATTAACGAAAAGCTTGTTTAAAAGGTCTGCGAGGGTGATGGGCAAGAACATAAACAAAAACAGTGAGAGCGCAAGTCCGAGAATGACACCGATTGCCATAACGACCGCGGTTATTCCGATGCCAAAATGCTTCTTGAGCCATTTTTCAAATTTTGTTTCTTCCTCTTCAAGTCCAAGAGCCTTTGCGGAAGCGCTCAAAGTTTTTACACTCAGTATCATCATTTCAACGAAATTAATGATTCCGCGCAAAATCGGAATATTAAGCCACTTGTGCTTTTCTCTTACGGAAACAAATTCGGCATCATCAACCGTAATACTTCCGTCTTCCTTTCGGCAGGACGTAACCGTTCTCGCCCCCGCCTTCATCATAACTCCTTCAAGAACAGCTTGACCGCCAACCTTTCCAAGACGGCAGCTTTTCTCCAATGAGCCGCATTTTTCTTTTGCCATAAAAACCTTCAAAACCTCACATAAATATTTTAAAAATTATAATCTTTCATTTTAGTATAACATAAATAAAGAAAAAAATAAATACCTTTTTTATATTTTTAACAATTTTAACAATTTGATGATTCTTCTTTTCTCAGATCGACTTTGCTAAAGTCTTCATATTATAATCGACTTATAACTAAAAAAGAGCATTGCGACTTAAAAATTTTATAAACTTACTCCTTCCTTACATGTCAATATATAGAGGCGTATAAAAGGGGAAAAGTTGTCATAAGCATTGAAATATAGCAAATAATAGTTTATATTTTACTTGCTTAAATGAAAAACAGCCTTGGCAAAGCACCTGCAGTTAAGCAGGTGCCCGCCAAAGCTGTTTTTTGTTTTTTAGAAATTCAGTGATTATCAGCGAACCTTATCGGTAAAGTAAACCGTGTAAGAACCGCCATTCCAATAACCCGTATATCCCTGTCTGAAGTCGGTTACAAGATAATAGGTCTCGCCCGCTTCAAGAGATAAGCGAATTCGAAAATTCTCGTTAAATACATTTTGCTGCGCATACAGAAGATTTCCGTCAGCGTCATAAATATATCCAATGGTTTCATAATCCCAACCGTCGCTTAACGAATAGAAGGTATATAAGCCTGAAACATCAACAGTTACCTCATACACGAAATAACGGCTGGTGTTTGCGGTAACAAGCTCAACGTCAAAGGCGCTGTTCATTGTAACCGTCGTAGTATTTTCGCTGTAGCAATATTCACCGCAGGGGCAAGTGTTGTATCGAACTACGCTTCCATCCTCTTCTTCAGTGAAGGTATATACAGATTTGTGGCTTCCCTCTCCTATCTCAGTATAGGTTTTATTCTCACCGTTTTCGGTCCAGCTATATACGTAATAGGTAGTGTATGTGCAGTCATCCGCATATTCTGTGTATACGTCCTCGGTATATTCAAATCCGCAATCGGTACATACATAATTGTTGTAGGTATGCATTACACCGTCAACGATAAGCATCTTTTTGGTATTTTCAAAGTCACACCATTCGGTTGAACTGTAACCGCAATCGCAGTATGCGGTATGCTGTGCCGAAAAATAATCACTATCCGAGCTAATATAGCTGAACGAAGTGCAGTCATGCATATACCACGGGCACTGATCGGTAAAGGTCACAGCATCATAAGCACCGTCTCCGTCCGCGTCCCAATATATGGTGATATATTCGGTATATAAGCAGCTTGAGCTGTCTGTAAGAATAGCATAGCTGACATACTTATAAGTGAATCCGCAATATCCGCAATACTTGTATTCAACATGCTTTTCTATACCGTTCTCAATATAATCATAAGCTTCACGAGTGTAGAAATAGCACGACGTCTCGCCTTCTTCCGCATATCCGCAATCTGCGCATATACCGTGGTTATGAGTTGTTGTAAACTCATCCGAGCTGACAGTGCCGGTGAAGGTATTCTGCCAGTTATGCGAGGTGTAACTATATGAGCTTGTATCCGAGCCGTCTGCCCATTCTATCTTGGTGTAACTTGTATACTCACAGGTATCCGCGTCGGTAAGAGCGTTCCATGAAGTTTCGGTATACCAGTTTCCGCAATGACGGCAGGTGTAGGAAACAACGTTATAGGTAACATCATCCTCGGTGTAAGAATCGTAGTAAGATCTGTAATAGTTACATGTCTCATTTTCCTTAACTACAGTATTGCAGAATACGCAGCTTGCGCTGTGCGTTGTAGGTCTTGCGCCCTCCTCGGCTGCCGCATCGGTAGCGTAAGAGAGAACGTGAGGATCAAGAGTTATAGCGCAGTCAACGTCAACGTCGGAATAATCGGGCACGAAGCTTATGCGTACCATATCCGAGCAAATGCTGTAATCGGCATCCCAAGAGCTTGCCATGGTTTCGATAGCGGCCTTAATGCTTTCGATGTTGATATAAGCCATCGAGCCGTCATCGGTTATCTCTACGAAGTTCGTAATATCAAGGTATATTTCAAATCCGTCTTCATCAAGATCTCCGGTCATAAGCCATACCGCGATGCTATACGAATAATCCCCTGTTACGTAATAGCCGATAACATAGTCTTCACCGTTACCGAGCTTCCAGGTAAGGTCCTCAAGCACGATA